>CAZHPU010000030.1:5883-13219 GCA_964534435.1 uncultured Lachnospiraceae bacterium
TGGCGGAAGCACCATCATGGGTTTCGCCGATCTTATGGTTTACACCGGTATAATAAAGAATACGCTCGGTTGTTGTCGTTTTACCGGCATCGATATGAGCCATTATACCGATATTACGGGTATTTTCTAGTGAATAATCTCTGGGCATTGACTTTTTCTCCTTAAAATTTCAAATGAATTCGACTGACAAAAAGTCAAATCAATATCTGTAATGAGCGAAAGCCTTATTAGCCTCAGCCATTTTATGGGTTTCTTCCTTCTTCTTTACGGCTCCGCCCATATTGTTGTTAGCATCAAGAATCTCAGCGGCAAGGCGTTCTGCCATTGTGTTTTCGCTGCGGTTTCTCGAATATGTTCTGAGCCAGCGAAGACCGAGTGTCTGACGTCTTTCGGGTCTTACATCCATAGGAACCTGATATGTGGAACCGCCGACACGGCGAGCCTTAACTTCGAGAACAGGCATAATGTTCTCAAGTGCTGTGGTAAATACTTCAAGGGCGTTTTTGCCGGACTTTTCTTCTACAATCGCAAATGCGTCGTAAACGATCTTCTGGGCAACACCCTTTTTGCCGTCATACATTATGTTATTTATAAGCTTTGTAACAAGCTTGGAATTGTACATAGGATCCGGCAATACTTCTCTCTTGGAAATTCGTCCTCTTCTAGGCACTGTACTTCCCTCCTTCATAAAAAATGATATCATAGGTACTCGAAAGCTTTCTTCCGTTAAGTGCTGTACTGTCGGAATGCAATAAACATTGATTTTAACAGATACTTTGGCACAAACGATCAGATGTTTTTTATACCTTCCCTAAGCGAAATTATTTCTTTGCTGCTTTGGGAGTTTTTGCGCCGTACTTTGAACGGCTCTGTCTGCGGGCATCAACGCCCTGAGTATCAAGCGTACCGCGAATAATGTGGTAACGCACACCGGGAAGGTCACGAACACGTCCGCCGCGGATCAGAACAACCGAGTGTTCCTGAAGATTGTGTCCGATACCGGGAATATATGTGGTGGCTTCGAGACCGTTGGTAAGCTTTACTCTGGCGATCTTACGAAGAGCCGAGTTAGGCTTTTTAGGGCTTGTCGTTGAAACCTTAGTGCAAACTCCTCTCTTCTGGGGGGAATTCTGATCTGTCGGAACATTGTTCAGAGTATTGAATCCCTTTTGAAGCATCGGAGCCTTTGACTTATAGACTTTCTTTGATCTGCCCTGCTTTACAAGCTGATTGAATGTTGGCATACTGCACCTCCTGTTCTGTAAAATCTTTTAATGTTTACTCATCCGACAATGCATATTATTCCTTGTTACACAGGTATACATCATTAGACCTGAATATTATATCATTCAAGTCCGAAAAAGTCAAGTGTTGTTATTTTTACGCCGCAATTTCTACCATTTGCACAAAATAGCATGTAATATTGAAAATGTTTTTTTGAAATATATCTAATTTATTTTGAAATACGGTAGAAACAAACATATGCCGACCTTGTTGCAAGGTCGGCATAATATTTTTGTAAATCAGCTGTACAGTGCTCTCCACCATGTTACATACTGTTGGGTGAGTCCGCGTTTCAGTGTTCCCACCATTTGCTTTACGGCATCCTGACTTGTAAGCCATTTATCGATGCTGTTTACAAATTCATCGGCTGTCGGAACATCGTTGCCCGATGTTGAGGCATACGAGTCAAATTCGCGAAGCTTTGTCCAGAGTTCATCATAAAGGACCGAAAGCCGGTCGAAATAATCTTCGAGAAGAACGGTAGAAGGATTGGAAGGATAATCGTCAACCGAATCCATCTTTACGGTAAATCTGCAATACGGGGAGAAAATAGTATCAGAATAAGCTTGTTTTGCAAGTTCCCAGCCGTCTGCGGAAACTTTCAGTTCTTTTTCCGTCATTTCGCTGTTTTGCCATGCAAGGAAGGTATTACCGACCTGATACTCGCTCATAATGTAGATTGAACTTCCGTCACCCGTATGTTTTCTTGTAACGATACCCGTATCGTCGTCTTTGGTATAGGTAACATTTTCAACGCCGTAAAGAAGTGTATTCAGAAGTTCCTCGTTTGTATAAAGCTCGGCGATAAGTTCCATACATCTCGAAGGATCGGATGAATAATTCGACAGAGCAAAGCTGTAATCGAACATTTCGGATGTATCGGCAATGGGTTTGCCCGTGCAGATAACATAATAATCATCTTCATACTGTTCGGGAAGATCGGCATCGCCCTTGATGAATGCGGCTGCAAAATTCGCGTCGAAATCAACGTCTACATTATGAAGCGCATACTGTCCGTTGACTTTTCCGCAGTCGACATAGGTAGCGAGAATCTTTCTGATAGTACCGTTGGAGGTAATCGGTCCGGGAGTAATACCCTGATCGGATTCGATAGCACCCTTTTCAACGCTTCTTGCATAAACCGACTGTGTTCCGGTGACACTTATCAGGTTCATATCATAGATATTATAAAGCGGGATAACGCCTTCTTCGTTTTCGGCAACATCGACAAGATATTCGCGAAGATCGGAAAGTCCGGTCATATCGGTTATCGTATAAGGATATTTATCGAAAAGATCCTTTTTGACAAGCAGATATTCATACTCGCCGTAATAATATGTTCTCGGTATAAACGCCACAGACGAACCGTATCTTGAATCAAGAACGGCTTTGCCTGCCGTATTATAGTCCATATCGGTGCAGTATCCGAGCAGATCGCTCGAAATATACTTTTTAAGTTTGGAAGCGGTATCCTCGGTAATTGCATCGTTAACCGATGCGGTATCGAGATATTCTACCATCGGGCCGTCGGGATCTTTCGCAAGTTCCATAAGCTCAACATACATCTCGCGGTCGGTAATCATGATTATATCAATCTGATTTTCGTAGGCATCCGGGAAAGAAGTAACGGTTCTGTACTGCCCTTCGACAATCTCGATTTGCTCAACATCGGTTGCCTGACCGATAGACGTTCTCTTTATACCCGCATCAACATCAGCCTGTCTTGCTTCGAGCTTTGCCATAACGGCATCCTTGTATTCATCCTCGGTATAGAGCTGGAGCACAACATGAATATTGAGGTCGTTCTCGGTTATATCGTTGATCGCAGCCTGAACCGCTGCAATGCCCTCTTCTGTCGTTTCTTCACCGGTGACCATAGTAAGGGTAAGAGTAATCGGTTTTACCGTATCCTCCGACGTAGTATTTCCGGTTTTCTGACAGCCGGCAAAAAGTGATACGACAGAGATAAGCATCAGCAGAGAAAGGCCGAGGCTTACAAGGCGTTTTTTCATGCGGGGTATCCTCCTTAGAAATTCCTATATGGATTATGACTGAAAACTATGCTATTTCGCAGCCATACTGTCTGCTATCATAGCTTCTTGTATTTTATAACAAAAATACGATTCTGTCAAGGCGTGAATTTGACAAAAAATGAAATATTTTTTCGTCAAATCGGCGCTTGCCGTCGGTGTTCATACTTTCTTAATCTATAATGCACAATAATATATGCGGTTTTTGGCTATAATAAACATTGCTATTAGGCATTATCGACAGATTGCAAAGTATGTTTTTGACGCTTTCGCCAATTTTTTAATTTAATTTCGGGTTATCTTAATTGTCAAGATAATCGCGGAGTTTCCGAGATCTGCTCGGATGGCGAAGTTTTCTGAGTGCTTTTGCCTCTATCTGACGGATACGCTCTCTTGTAATCTGAAATGCCGCTCCGACTTCTTCAAGGGTGTGCTGCTTGCCGTCTTTCAAGCCGTAGCGCATCATGAGAACCTGCTCCTCCCTGGGAGTAAGAGTGTGCAGCACCGAAAAGAGCTGCTCACGGAGCATATTTTGAGACACGCTGTCGGACGGAGACGGCGAATCCTCATCTTCGATAAAATCATACAGTTGCGAATCTTCTTCTTCGCCGACCGGGGTTTCGAGCGGGACGGGATCCATTGCAATTTTCATTATTTCACGTACCTTATCGGTCGGCATCTCTATTTCTTTGGCTATTTCTTCGACCGTGGGCTCTCTGCCGAGTTCCTGAAGGAGCTTTCTTGAAGCACGTGAAACTTTATGAATTGTTTCAACCATATGAACGGGTATTCTTATTGTTCTCGCCTGATCGGCAATCGCGCGGGTTATCGACTGTCTTATCCACCATGTGGCGTAGGTGGAAAATTTGAATCCCTTGCTGTAATCGAATTTTTCAACCGCTTTAAGAAGTCCGAAATTTCCCTCCTGTATAAGATCGAGGAACGACAGTCCTTTACCCGAATGACGTTTTGCAACGCTTACAACAAGTCTTAAGTTTGCCTCGACAAGTCGGTTTTTCGCATTGATGCCGTCACGGCTCTGTTTTTCAAGTTCTTTTATACGCTCTTCGTCAAGTCCCTCGGGATTTTTCAGCAGTTCGTCCGCTTCAATGCCTGCGTTCATTATCTGTGCAAGCTCGGTCTCTTCCTCGGGCTTTAGAAGCTCAATCTGACCTATTTCTTTAAGATACATACGTACCGGATCATCGACCGAAAGTCCGTCCTGGAGGAGATCTTTCTCCATTTCTTCGGCAGTAGCGTAACGTTCGGCATCGCTTTCGATTTCGCTCATTTCGGCGGCGTCGATTTTCGCTTCGGCATCCGCACCGTCGGAATCATCCATGCTTTCGCATTTCTTTTCGACATTATCCATATCGAAATCATCGTCGGCAAATGTGTCAATCAGCTCACTGTCGGTAAGCGGGCTCGGTTTGGTGCTGTTTTCAATAATTTCATCCACACTCGGATCGTCGGTCATAATATTTTCGTTATCGAATTTCATCAGTTATGCACACCTTTCATATTTCCGACCGAATACGCCGCCGTAAATACACGGTTATGTATCGGTCATCACCTGCGGCTTATTGTTTATCGCCGCGCTTTATGCTGCCGAACTTTTATTTAATCGATATAGTCGTTGATGTTCTTTTTCTTGAATGATATTTTGCCTCTGATTTTGCGAAGTGCTTTTGCCTCTATCTGTCTTACCCGCTCCCTCGTTATGTTGAGAGTTGCCCCTACTTCTTCGAGAGTATGCACATGATTATCAATAAGTCCGTATCTGAGCAGTATGACTTTTTCCTCTCGCGGGCTCAGGCTGTGAAGTTCTTTGAGAAGTTCGTCATGAAGCATCGAATGGAAAACCGAATCGGACGGTGTCATGGTATTATCGTCTCTGATAAAATCTCCGAGATGTGAGTCCTCTTCTTCGCCGATAGGCGTTTCAAGCGAAACGGGATCCATGGCAATCCGCATTATTTCGCGGACTTTTTCGGAGGTAAGGTTCATTGCCGAAGCAATTTCATCAACCGTGGGTTCGCGTCCGAGTTCCTGATTAAGCTGTCTTGATGTTTTTGAGAGTCTATGAATGGTTTCAACCATATGCACGGGTATTCTTATCGTCCTTGCCTGATCGGCAACGGCACGTGTTATTGACTGCCTTATCCACCATGTGGCATAGGTGGAAAATTTATATCCCTTGCGGTAATCGAATTTTTCTGCCGCTTTGAG
The DNA here is from genome assembly GCA_964534435.1 of uncultured Lachnospiraceae bacterium. Lineage (GTDB taxonomy): Bacteria > Bacillota > Clostridia > Oscillospirales > CAG-272 > CAKSQF01. The sequence goes on from CAZHPU010000030.1 coordinate 11,427, forward strand.
CAGTCCGAGATTGCCCTCCTGTATAAGATCAAGGAACGAAAGCCCCTTTCCCGAATGGCGTTTGGCAATGCTGACCACAAGTCTCAGGTTCGCCTCCACAAGGCTGTCCTTGGCTCTTTCGCCTGCTTTTACGGTTTTTTCGAGCGTCTTTATGTATTCACGCACAGATTCGTCATCGGAATCGATTGACGATGATTTTTTGAGTTCGTCGAGAACGCTCTGAGCCTGTATGCCTTCATAAACCCGCTGAGCAAGCTCAAGCTCGGCATCGGCGCTGAGAAGTTCGACCTCGCCGATTTCCTTAAGATAAAGGCGAACGGGGTCATCGATTGCAAGTCCGTCACGCTCCAGTGCTTTTTCCATATCCTCGGCGCTCGAATACTGTCCCATCTCGTTTACAAGTTCATCGGCATTGGAGTTCTGCATATAGTCGGCAATTTCGGTTTCATCGCCCTCGGGATTATCGCAAATCACAGAGGTATCGTCAAAAGTGCTGTCGTCAAAATCAACGGGATAATCAAGTCCGCCCATTTTTTCGGCATCGTTTGCAAGCTGTTCTTCATCATAAATAGAATCGGTCATTTCATCGCCGTTCAGTCTCATAAAATTGAATTCCTCCGGTTTTTCAATAGGTTTTACCAAATACAAAATACAAATAAAATACAAATAATATATACAACAGTTGCGTAACCGCGGCATTACTTCCCGCTGCCGCCGTGTTCGTCCGCCGCTTTTTTTCGCTTTTTTTCTATAATCTGATTTATGTCGAGTGTTTTATCGGTTGCCGCGTCGTTCAGTGTATCAAGGCAGGAAAAAAGAATGTCAATCGAATTGTCGACAAGATTATATCTCGCAAGTCTGAGTTTCGACAGTCTGTCCATTTCATCAACCGAAAGCGTTTGACCGAGAAGCGACTCGTCAAAACTGCCCGATTTCGAAAGTTCGAGCATAGCCGAGCAGACCTTTTTCCCGAATTCGGTTACAAATTTATCCGCAGAAATCGGTCTTCCCTTCTTTTCGGATTCGGGAATATATTCGGGATGAAGCAAAAGTATTCCTATAATCGCTTCCTCGGCTCTTGCCGCCCTGACATTTTTCACCGTGTCGGGATTTACTCTGTCAAAGTATCCCGCTGTCTGCATCATTATTTTTTTCGATTCGTCTTTCTTATCGATTCTGCTGCGTTTTTGAATCTTTTTTTCTATATCGCGTCTGAGCGATTCCGGCGTTACACCGAATACAGGCGCAACCGAATAAATATAAATATCGCGTTTCGCCGCGGAATTTACATTCGATATCAAATCTATTGTTTCATCAAGCGCCTTTATTTTTTCATCGGGCAGGTCAAAGTTATATTTTTCTTTTATACTGTCAAATCTGAAATCAAATTCCGAGCGGCTTCCCTCAAGAAGCTTTTTGAAAGCGGTACCGCCGTATTTTTTTATATATTCATCGGGATCTTTCGCGTTTTTCACCTTGAGAATTTTGCAGTCGACTCCCGCCTCGCCGAGAAGTCTGAACGCTTTAGAGGCGGCATTCTGTCCCGCTTCGTCCGCGTCATAGCAGATTATAACGCTTTTGGTATAGCGTTTGAATACGCGTGCCTGTTCGGGGGTTATCGCCGTACCGAGCGTTGCCACAGCATTTGTGAATCCCGCACCGTGAAGTGCGATAACATCCATATAGCCTTCACACAGAATCATCTGCTCGGCACAAGACGATTTTGCGAAATTAAGCGCGAACAGATTCTTGCTTTTTTTGAATGCCGGTGTGTCCGAAGAATTAAGATACTT
>CAZHPU010000031.1:0-2400 GCA_964534435.1 uncultured Lachnospiraceae bacterium
AACCGCGTTTCTCGCCCGAACGCATAGATTCGCAAAGTTCGAGAGAACGTCTTGTCGAGCTGTCTATCTCCATAAACTGCCCCGATTCGTAAAAAATCGGCGCTTTCAGGTATGACATATCGGTCTTCTGCGTTTCGGCTATATATCCCACAAGCGCGCCTGCGGCGCAAATAAGTTCGGATGATACCGACTTGATGTCCTGATCGCTCATGCCGAGAAGATTCATGAGCATATTGCGGCAGGTAATCGGAAGAAAACGTTCGGCCTCGCCCGATTTTATTACGGCATGAAGCCTTGATGACAGAAAATCATATAACGGCTGATCCGACGTGAGCTCTGTGTTAATCAGCACCTCTTTCGGCATATATACCGAAAGCTCGTTGATGAGCGCCGAGTTGAAATTGTCAACAGAAGTCGCTCTGATTTCGCCTGTCGATACATCCGAAAAACAAACCGATGCCCGCGAGTCGACAATATAGATTGCCGCAAGATAATTGTTTTTGCCGTCGGAAAGCTGGTTCATGTCTGTAACCGTTCCGGGCGTTATAACACGAACAACATCACGCTTTACAAGACCTTTCGCAAGCGCGGGATCTTCCATCTGCTCGCATATAACGACGCTGTAACCCTTTTCTGTCAGCTTTGCGATATAGCTGTCCGAACTGTGAAAGGGTACACCGCACATCGGCGCACGTTCAACATCTCCGCACTGCTTTCCGGTTAAGGTCAAATCAAGCTCACGCGAAACGAGTTTTGCGTCATCGTAAAACATTTCGTAAAAATCGCCGAGTCTGAAAAAGAGAATGGCATCGGGATATTCTTTTTTAATTTCAAGATACTGCTGCATCATCGGCGATAGTGCCATTTGACTAACCTCTCTGCAGCTCTCTGCTGCATTATGTAAGATAAGAAGTCGGACGGCGGAAACTCCGCCGTGTCCGACTGCTTTTGTCTTTTATTCTTTGATTATTTTGCTCCGCCGTAACTGCCGGATGTGTCGGCGGCGGGTGCCGAATCGGTGACATCCTTGCGGCGCGATGTCTTTACACGTTTCGTAAGTTCCTCATAGAACAAATCTTCGTCAAAAGGTATCGATACCGGATGCCCGAGCCATGAGGACAGATGCATTGCATTGGAAATCGTAAGCCCGTTGATACCCTCGCTGCCGTCGGCTACAAGCGGCTCTCCGCGCAGAATGTGCGCCGCAAAGGCATTGAATACGCCGACATGCTGAGGCGATTTGCCGTCTGTTTCGATGATTCTCGAATGATGTTCGGGTGCCGAGAAAGGAATTTTTGTCGTAACTCTGAATTCCGATTCGGGCACCGTGTTTTCGTCGAGCGTGAGTACGCCTTTTTCGCAGACAAGTTTTCCCTTGTCGCAGTCTATTTCAAGTCTGTTTGTACCGGGCGCATCTCCCGTGGTTGTGATAAATACGCCTGTTGCGCCGTTTGCGTATTCGACATATGCCGAAACGTCGTCCTCAACCTCAATGTCATGCCATTTTCCGTAATGAAGATGTGCATCTACCTTTACGGGCATTCCGCAGATCCACTGCCACAAATCGAGCTGATGAGGGCACTGATTGAGAAGCACGCCGCCGCCTTCGCCCGACCAGGTCGCGCGCCACGAGCCGCTGTCATAATAGCACTGCGGACGGTACCAGTTCGTGATTATCCAGTTTACACGCTTTATTTCTCCGAGACTGCCGCCGTCGATTATTTCTTTCAGTTTGCGGTAGATGTGATCGGTGCGCTGATTGAACATCATGGCAAAAGTAACATCGGGATGCGAGGCGGCAACCGCATTCATTTCGCGTACCTGCTTCGTGTATACTCCGGCAGGTTTTTCGGATATGACGTGTATGCCGCGCTCGATTGCCGCGATAACATATTTCGGATGGTCGTAATGGGGAACCGCCACCGTAACGGCTTCAAGCAGACCGCTGTCGAGCATCTTCATCGCATCATCGAAAAGCTGAATTTGGGGAGGCTCTGCTCCCTTGTCCGTGTATATTTTTTTAATCATTTCGGCACACGCATTGAGCTTTTCGGGATTTATATCACAGATTGCGACAAGCTCGATTTCCGGGCATGATCCGTCGGAGAACATGCGCGCATGACCGGAACCCATGTTTCCGACTCCGATTATGCCTGTCTTTACTCTTTTCATTTTGACACGCTCCTTTTACATTGAATTTTATATGCTTTTAATTGTAAATTCTGTCGAGAATCAGCTTTGCGGCATCTGCCGATGCGGCAAAAGCAGACATACCGTCGGGGTATCCGTTTTCCGATTTCGAAATACTTGCCGAATTACTTTCAAGAGCCGCAAATCCGCTGAATATTTTCAGATGAGGCTCAAGCGAATATGTTTTCGAAAGCTCTCCGCGTGTCTTTG
>CAZHPU010000031.1:2410-13023 GCA_964534435.1 uncultured Lachnospiraceae bacterium
ATATATTCGAGATTTCCGATGCCTTGACCTGCCGGAACGACGGTGCCGTTTTCAAGCGCATCTTTTACATGAATGTATTCGATGTGACCCGCAAGCAGATCCCATGCCGCTTTTGTGTTCACGCCGCATTGAACAAAGTTCGCGGGATCGAATACTCCGCGAATCGAGCCGACATTTTGAAAGATTTCAAGACAGTTTTCCGCATTATAGCCGAAGATGCCTTTTTCGTTTTCGTGGCAGAGAATAACTCCCGAGCCTTTTGCGGCATCAGCGAAGGCCGAAAGCCTTTCGAAAACTTCGTTCTTCTTTTCGGCGCTGTCAACCCCGTAAAAGCTGAAAATCCTGATGTATTTTGCCGAGCAGATAACCGCATATTCGATAATTTTCTTGAATTTTTCGAGATGTGCCGAGAAATCGTCCGTGATGTTGATTTTGCCGATGGGTGAGCCTATCGAACTTACCGATATGCCTGCGTTTTTCAGCATATATGCCGCGCATTTGACTTCTTCGACCGTCATGTCCGAAATGTTGCGCCCGTTGACTCCGCGCATTTCGAGCGCGTCGACACCGTTTTTCTTCATGGCTTCTATCTGCTTATAAAGAAGAGGGGATGCCTCGTCGGCAAACCCCGAAAGGATATAGTTCATCTCTGTCAGCTCCCTTCGCAGCCGCTGCATTTTTCTCTTCATATTTTATAATAAAAGTACCGATTTGTCAAGCTGAAAAAAGACAAATTCGGCAGGCAAAGAAGCCGAATTTCGGACTTTGCCTGCCTGATTTTTAGGGTTTTGACTCAAATTTTATCGTACTTTCGGACAGCGTGGATTTGTCGGTCGAATCGTAGAGTATGTCGTTTCCGTTGTTTCCGATTTCGATGCTCAAAAATTCTTCACGCGTTCCCGCATAATATAATGTCGCATTGAGATCTTTCGCCAGAGCATAGTTTCCGATATATGTAACCGATGTCGGAATATAGAGCGAACGGAGATTTGTGAGATTTCTCAGTGACTCGTATTTAAGACTCGTAACGCTGTCGGGAATTGTTACCGTTTTTACTCTGCTGTCGTAAGCGATTGCGTGTTCGCCGAGTGCGGTTACCTTCTTGCCGTTTATTTCGGACGGTACCACGACATCCGAGCCGTAGAGCGAATTGTAGCCGACAACGGTAATAGTTCCGTCATCGTTCTCGTCATATAAGAATCCTCCCGGTTGTATGACAAGTGCCACGGCGAGGACTGCCGAAATAAGAAAAAGCCCTATAATCGAATAGCCGATGTATGTGAGTTTTGTGAAAATCTTTTCGGATTTTCGGTTTTTCTTCTCGATTTCCGCAATTTTACGCTCGTTTTCATTGATTATTGAGGCTTCGTAAGCTTCGAGAAGCGAAAGATAATCGCTTTCGGCAAACCGTTTCGCTTTAATGAATCTGAGATCTTCGAGCAGCGGCATACCGATGCTCACAATGTCTTTTTCTTCTTCGATTTCGTAAATGTCGAGAATCTCATCAATCAGCCCCTGCGCTATTTCGTTGTCGGTCAGCGAAAAATCGTTTCCTTTGAGTGTAATCACCGCAGCAGATATTTTGCTTTTGAGTCTGTCGGCCGTATCGTGGAGTTCACGGGTAAGCATGGTGATTTTCGCACCGTCGTTTTTCGAAATTGCACTTTCTATCGATACGCATTTTGCCGACATTTCGGTTTCGAGCTGCTGCATTCCGTGGCTGAGCGAAGGATCTATTGACTTTAGAATATCGACAACATCTTTTATCGCATCGGACAGGGCCGGACTTTCGCACTTTTCGGTGAGCTTGCCGAAATACTCAATAAAACCGTCAAGACTGTGCGATTCCGAACTTCTCTCAATCAAATCGGATTCCGCCGTCGAAAATTTCTGACCGGGCAGAAAAATAACGAGAAGCTCGCAGACAAGCAGAATGATGTCGGTAATTATAATCGGAACAATCGTTATTTTTCCGAATTTTAGCAAAAGAGTGAAGAGAATCGACAGAATGAAAATGATAATATGAATTATACATGACGCATCGCTTATCGGGGCAAATAAAAGACGGTTGCGCTTTTCCTTGCGGTTGTCGGGCAAAAAGAATATGAGCGCGGTCTGCACGGCGACCGATGCGGCAAGACCGACGATTATCGTGCCGATTATGTAGAGAGGATAATCGGTATATTCGCCTTTTCCGTACCATGTCATAAATCTTGATGTGTTGCCGTAATACATAAACAGCGAAAAGGGGACGAATACCGTAAATCCCGAAAACAGCAGCACCATCCGAATTACATCTTTCTTTTTCATCACTTTGTTAAATGTCCTTTCCCGTATTATAAGCCCGCCGTAAGATCACCGACAGGATCGAACTTGAAAAAAATAACCAGTAAATTTCGTACAATGGCGAATAAAATAACGATAATAACAAATATTATCGGCAAAATATTATACAGACGCAGAAAAAACGCAGACGGTTTTACATTTCCGAAAAAATGCACAATATAGGCAATCTCATAAAAAAGCACAAACAGAGCCGTGAGAATCAGAAGCGGATTGTAGACAAGCGATGCCAAAATGTCGCCGTGAAGAAGCGAGAAGAAAGCGCGTGTTCCTCCGCATCCGGGACAGTAGAGATGAAAAACTTTCAGGAATACGCAGGACATATTCGGATTGTCACGGTAATAGTAGAGAAAGACGGCGAATGCCGCAACGGTCAGCGCAAATACCGCGTTGATAATGAAAAAGCGTCTTATGAGCTTTTTTCTGTCCATTGAAAACTCCGTATAAATAAACAATATTGTAAAATGTCTTGAAATTTCAAAAAAATCGTGATAAAATAGTTTCGGTGAAAATAAAACTAAACCCGAAAGGAGCTATGTAAATATCTTATGAATAACAATCCGAATATGCAGAACGAACAGAATACCGATAATCAAAGAGCAAACGTTTTTTACGACGGGAACGGCAGACCGCTGCTTGACGGCAACGGACGTCCCATCGCCGCACCGGCACAGCCCGTACAGCAGGAGCACAAAACGCCGTGGCAGTCGATCGTTTCAATGATACTCGGAATCGTATCGATTATAGTATGCTGCTGCATCCCTTATTTCAGCCTTATACTGTCGATTATCGCAATCATATTTGCAATAGTCGGAAAGAAGAAATCGGGCAAATTCGACGGATTTGCGGTTGCCGGTCTCACGCTCGGAATAATCGGAACGGTCTTCGGACTTGTCACAGTCATTGCCACCGTGATTGTACTTGCGGTAGACGGCGGAAGCTTCAATGCATATCTTGAATCTTTGGATTCGGAGGAACTCGATAAATTCTTCAACGATTTCCGCAGCCAATTTACCGGCAAATTCTGATTTGCCGCTATTTGATATCGGCTCATATAAAACCATATCGGGCAGCCGCCCGATATGGTTTTATTTTATTGGCAATGTTTTTATCGGTGATTACCAGTTGTCCTTGTCGGGATCTTCGGGAATTACTCTGTTCATCGCCTCAATCGCACATTCTATCATCGAGTCATCGGGTTCAAGAACGGTTATGTGCTGCAGGGCAATGCCGGGTGCCGATATGATTTTGGTAAGCAAATTGTCATGACGGCCGGCGAATTTTATGAGTTCATATCCGATGCCGACTGTCAGCGGGAGCAGGGCAAGACGAATGATAAAGCGCAGAGCCCAGCTGTCAACTGTTATGAAGAATCCTACGAAAATACCGACGATAAGCATGAGAATCAGAAAAGAAGTTCCGCATCTCGGATGGAAGCGTCCCTGCTTTCTTATGTTCTCAACCGTAAGCGGAAGACCGTTCTCATAGCAGAAGATCGTTTTATGCTCGGCTCCGTGATACATAAATGTGCGGCGAATGTCCTTCATAAACGAAATCGCCCACATATATCCGACGAGGAGAAGTATTTTGAAAATTCCTTCAAATGCCGATCTGCCGAGCCTGCTCCAAAATCCTTCGGTTTCGCTGAAAATCAGTCCGCCCACGAATGTCGGAAGCATTATGAAAAGTCCGATCATAAGAGCAAATGCAAGGATAATCGATATGACCATTGTAAGCGTTACCCAGGCGGGATTTTCTTTTTTGTCTTCCGTTTTCTTTTCGCTTTTTTTCGTATCGGGCGAAGAAAGTGTATCGCCTTTTCCCGTGAGATTTTCCGCGTTGGCATTGTCGGCTTTATTTTCGTCTGTCACAGCCGATTTGTCCGCATTCTCCTCTTCGAGTATGTCCTGCATTGCGATGTCGGCCGAGCGCATCATGCACTTGTAGCCGACGGTAAGCGATGTGACCATTCCGTAAATTCCGCGCAAAATCGGAATGCGGAAAATCTTCGGAACATTCGATCCCGTTTTCCATTCTTCGATGATTATCCTGCCCGACGCGTTTCTGACCGCCATTGCGGTATTTTCGGGCCCGCGCATCATTATTCCTTCGACGAGCGCCTGCCCGCCGATTGATGTTTTTTTCATTTGTCTGCCGCTGTCCTTTCGGATTGATTTTACCGTTTCATTCTAAACCTTAATTATGAACTTCGTGTGAATGTTTGAAGCATACTCTGCGTTTTTCAACTATCGGTACCTCTGCACTTGGAAAAATTGATTTTTTGTTGTCGTAAATTTATAAAATTCGCTTGACATCCCGATAATAATTAGCTAAAATGATAAAAAGTGAGATGCAATGTCAAGAAGCGGTAAATACGGAATAACTTTATAAGGAGAATGAAATGAAAAAGGAACTGCTCTTTAAGGATATCAATATAAGAGATCCGTTTATACTTCCCGACGGCGGAAAGTATTATATGTACGGTACGGGCGGATCTGTGAACTTCGGTGAAAATTACGGGTTCGGAGTTTATGTAAGCGATGATTTGGTACATTGGAGCGAGCCGAAAACCGTTTTCGAAAAGAAAGACGGATTTTGGGGAACAATGAACTATTGGGCGCCCGAAGTCCATAAGTACGGCGGCAGATATTTTATGTTTGCCACATTCAAGAGTGAAACCGCCTGCCGCGGAACGCAGATTCTCGTATGCGACAGACCGGACGGAGAGTTTGTACCGCTCACCGACGGTCCGATAACTCCGCGTGATTGGGAGTGCCTTGACGGTACGCTCTATGTCGATGAAGAAGGGAAGCCGTATATTGTTTTCTGTCATGAATGGCTTCAGGTTCACGACGGCGAGATGTGCGCAATGGAACTTACTCCCGATCTTAAATATGCCGCCGGAGCGCCTACACTTCTTTTCAGAGCATCAGATCCCGCATGGGCGGATAAAGGCAAAGTCGATTATGTGACCGACGGCCCGTTTTTCTGCAAAACGTCGAGCGGACGGCCGCTTATGATATGGTCGAGCTTCGCAAACGGAAATTATGTCGAGGCAATGGCATATCCCGAAGACGGCAATATTCTAGGAAAATGGTATCATGCCGATAAGCTTCTTTTCGAAAAAGACGGCGGACACGGAATGGTGTTTGACAGTTATGACGGACAAAAATATTTTGTTTATCACTGTCCTAATACCGCGTCGTTTGAGAGACCTGCGCTAAAAAAGGTCAAAGAGGTTAACGGACTGCTCAAAATCGACGAATAAACCGATAATGATGTGAATAACGGCTCTCCGATTTTCCGATTTGTGTCGGGGCCGCCGATAATTTATATTTATTCAAGTCGGAGAAAGAGGAAAATATGCTTGCACAAAGACCGCCGATGGGCTGGAACTCATGGAATACTTTCGGCAGTAACATTTCGGAACAGCTTATTATGGAAATCGCCGATGCGATGGTCGATAAGGGACTGCGCGACGCGGGATACGAGTATGTCGTCATCGATGACTGCTGGTCGCTGCGTGAAAGAGGAGAAGACGGCAAACTTGTCGCAGATCCCGAAAAATTCCCGCACGGTATGAAATATCTTTCCGATTATGTTCATTCGAAAGGCCTTAAATTCGGTATGTATTCATGCGCCGGAACACTGACCTGCGCAGGATATCCCGCAAGTTTCGATCATGAATATCTTGACGCTCAGACTTTCGCCGATTTCGGAGTTGATTTTCTGAAATATGATTTCTGTTATAAACCCGCAACTTCTGACGGACCGCTGCTTTATTACAGAATGGGTATGGCACTTAAAGCCACAGGAAGAGATATTATTTTCTCCGCCTGCAACTGGGGCAGCGATAACGTATGGCAGTGGATTCGTTCGACCGGCGCCCATATGTACAGATCGACAGGCGACATAGGCGATAATCCCAAATCATTCCGCGATATCGCGTTCAGCCAGATTCCGCTTCTCGGACAGTCGGCACCCGGATGCTATAATGATACCGATATGCTTATCTGCGGTATGTACAATAAAGGTAACGTCAGCTGCGGCGGATGTACCGAGTCGCAGTACGATATGCATTTCGCACTCTGGTGCATGATGGCGTGCCCGCTGATGATAGGCTGCGATATCAGAAACTGCGACGATCATACAATCGAACTTCTGAAAAATAAAGCGCTTATCGCACTCGATCAGGATGAAGAGGCAAGACCGCCTTATACTCCCGAGAGAGGTGTCGGCGACGAGCTTCTTCTGTTCAGACATCTTTCGAACGGGGAATATGCACTCGGCGTGTTCAATTTCAGAGAAAATCAGATACGCAAGTATATAAACCTCTTCCAACTCGGACTTACCGCAAACTGCGGATACGGACTTGAACTTACAAGTATGTTCGATGACGAAAAAATAATCGCCAAGGATAATTTCCATGTTGATGTTCCCGGTTCAAGCTGTAAGGTATTCAAAGTAAAACTCACCAAGAAATAATGACAAAATGCAAAAACTGCGGCAGGGAACTCGAAAATGACGAAATCGGCATATATAAACGCATGGTAAACCGCGGAGCAACCGAATTTCTGTGTATAAAATGTCTTGCCGACTATTTCGGAATCAGTGAGGACTTCGTGCGAGACAAGATAGAGCATTTCCGAAATATGGGCTGTACTCTTTTCGAGAAAAAATCCGAGGACAATGCCGACGGTAAATAAACGAAAAATTCATAAAGTCAAAAGCCTTTCACAAAATCGTGAAAGGCTTTTGATAATGCAAAATATATTTTTGTCGGCGCGGGATTATTCTGCGCCGTTTTCTATATCCTTTTTGAATTCTTCATTCATATCGGGATAGGCGGACAGCATCGGCTCAACATTTTTGCCTTTCTTTCTGTCATAATAATTTTTTGTGATTTTGGCAACCTTTCTCGAAAGAAGAACAAGCGCAACAAGGTTCGGAAATGCCATAAGCCCGTTGAATGTGTCGTCGATATCCCATACCAGCGTACCGCTTATAATTGCCGCCGCCACTATGAAAATCAGATAGAGAATTTTGAAAATCAAAATACACATCGAACGTATTTTATTCGATTTTACCCATTTGAAGCAGAATTCGCATGCTTTCTCCCCGTAGTATGACCAAGCCATGATTGTCGTAAACGCAAAAAGCGGCAAAATTATGCAGTAGCAGACAATTCCGAATGTGCCGAAATTCGACGAGAACATATTAAGTGCCATTGTGCTGTCGTCAAGCGCGGAAAGTTCTTCGGCGGTTTTGCCCGTCAGAGCATCGTAGTTTGTGATAATAAACATCAGAGCGGTAAGAGTGCAGATGACGAATGTGTCGAAAAATACCTCGAATATGCCCCAAAGTCCCTGCTTTACGGGCTCACGCGTTTCGGATGCCGAATGTGCGATAACCGATGAGCCGAGCCCCGCCTCGTTTGAAAATACCCCTCTTGCCATACCTTTTTTTATGCAGACCGAGAATGCGTATCCGAGCACGCCTCCGCCGACCGCCGTGAAATTGAAGGCATTTCCGAATATAAGCGCAAACGCTTTGCCGACTGTTGCAATGTTGCCGAATATAACGGTCAGAGCCAGTGCCATAAAGAGCAGACTCATAAACGGAACAAGTTTGGAAGCAACCTTTCCGACTCTCTTTATTCCGCCGATTATGATAACCGCGGCGATGAGTGCAACGATTATGCCGATAAGCAGTTTGACAAGCGTTTCGGCTCCCGAGCCCGCCTCGACTCCGAATGCGGCACCCAGAGAATTGGCAAGCGTTCCCGAAATTTTGTTTGTTTGAACGCCCGACATTCCGACGGCGGCAAACAGACATACGACAGCCGCCATATATGCGAGGAACTTGACTATAATATTAAAAAATCCTTTGCATTTAAGCCCGTTTTCGATGTAGTAAAAAGATCCGCCCGAAAAATCACCGTTTTTATCTCTTTTGCGGTAGTATAAACCGAGCACGTTCTCCGAATAGTTCGTAACCATTCCGACAAATGCCGAAACCCACATCCAGAATACCGCTCCGGGGCCGCCCGTAAGAATGGCCGCCGTCACACCGACGATGTTTCCCGTTCCGACAGTGCCCGAAATCGCCGCCGAAAACGCTTCAAACTGAGATACCCCTTTCGAATCGGCAGACTTCTTTTTGCCCATGCTTTTTATTGTCGGAATAATCGTTGAGCCGAGAGAATCGCCGAATTTGCGTACCTGAAGAAATTTTGTGCGGATTGTCAGAAGCAGACCGGTACCGAGAATAAGAATTATCATCGGCCATCCCCAAACAACTCCGTTAACCGCGGAATTTATTTTTTCCACGGTTTGCCAGAATGATTCCATTTTTGTTTTCCTCCGTTAATTGAATAATGCACGAGTGTAAAATAAAAAAAGAGCGGGCATAAATATGCTCACTCCGCAGATGAATACAAACAATTCTTCCCATAGAAAAACAAAAATGAAAAGTCTGATTTGCTCCGTCCTTTTGCCTGAGAGATTGACAGAATCGCTTCTGTATTGCCCCTTCGGCATCCTTTGTGCAGGACTTCTCCGGAGTGCTATCCGTCGGCAGTTCCCACCCGCATTTCGGGTACCTGAGAGTGTTACTCCTTCGGTTGCCTTTCGGCATCTCCTGCTGACTTCGTATAGCGCATTTTTTATTCTGTCGTATTATATCACCGCCTTTACGATTTGTCAATATATATTTCGCCTATTTTGCGTATTCGGCGAAAAAATTCGATGAATACGATTTTACTCTGCGTAAAACAAAAAATAATCATATTTTGCGGTCGAATTGACAAATGCTTTGAAAGATGATAATATAATAATATGAACATCATATCGAGCAGGAGATTAAAATGGATCTTTCACCTTTTTTTGAAAGCATAATAGATACAGACAGAGCACAGATTGTAATTTGCGACCTTGATAATACGATTGTATATATGAATCCCGCCGCCGTTAAGCGATATGAAAAACGCGGGGGAGCAAATCTGATCGGCAGAAATCTGCTTGATTGTCATAATCCCCACTCTCGCGAACTCATTAAAAGAACAATCGAATGGTTCGGAGAGGATACGAAAAATAATATCGTTTTCGAGTCTCATAACGAAAAAGATAACCGCGATGTGTATACCGTCGCAATCCGAGACAAGAACGGCAAACTGATCGGATATTATGAAAAACACGAATACAGAACCCCCGAAACTTCAAAACCGTTTGATTTTGAAAACGTCATATCTTAATAAAAAACAAAATCGGAAAGGATAAACTTTTATGAGAAAAAATTACGGTGCGAAAACATGGCTTTACCCGATGCCGGTGCTTATTATCGGCACCTATGATGAGGACGGCAATCCCAATGCGATGAATGCGGCGTGGGGCGGCGTTTATGACACAAATGAGGTTATGATCTGCCTTTCGGACGATCATAAAACAACCGATAATATCAAAAAGACAAAGGCTTTCACATTGAGCTTTGGTACGGCAGATACGGTTGCCGCATGCGATTATGTGGGCATTGTTTCGGCGAATAATCACCCCGATAAATTCGAACACGCGGGATTTCACGCTCTGAAAAGCGAATTTGTAAACGCCCCGATTATTGCCGAACTGCCGATGACCGTCGAATGTAAACTTATTAAATTCAACGAGGACGGAATCTGTATCGGTGAGATTGTCAATATTTCGGCAGATGAGAAAATTCTCGACGGAGACGGAAACATTGACGCAAAAAAGCTGAATCCGATTATCTTTGACGGCGCTGCAAATGTCTATTGGAATTTCGGAGAAAAAGTCGGTCGGGCATTTTCCGAAGGGAAAAAGCTGAAATAATGGTCGGAGAACTCATTCACGATCCGATTTTTCTTGCGGGAAAATCGGATGCGGCAACGAAGGATGATTTATCCGTCGCCGCCGATTTGCTTGATACGCTGAAAGCATATAAAGACAGCTGCGTCGGAATAGCGGCAAATATGATCGGCATACGCAAGCGCATTATCGCGTTTCTTGACGAGAGCGGTCGAATGCCGACTTATACCGTGATGCTCAATCCCGAAATCATAAAAAAAGACGGTGAGTATATCGCGGAAGAAGGCTGTCTGTCACTTCTCGGCGGCCCGCGTAAATGCGTAAGATATAAATCGGTCAAAGTCAAATATCAGACCGTCGGGATGCAGACGCGGATAAAAACCTATGTCGGTTTGACAGCTCAGATTATTCAGCACGAAATTGACCATTGCAACGGTATTTTGATTTGATATT
>CAZHPU010000032.1:0-12997 GCA_964534435.1 uncultured Lachnospiraceae bacterium
AAAATATGCCCGTGTGTCGCGAATATTGTTCTGCCTCCGAAAATTATCGGCGCGTAGTCTGCCGTAATCGGAAAGTCGAGTACCATTTGATCGACCTCCGCATCGCAGTTGCCCCTTACCGCCGTAATTCGGTCGGCAAGACCGTTCAGAATCGGTATTACTTTTTTCGGGCAGTATCCGTCGGGCAGATCGTTCCGCGGCCCGTGATAAAGCAGATCGCCGAGCAGAATAAGACGGTCCGCCCCCTCTTTTTCAAAGGCGTCGGCAAGCATTTCGCAGTATTTCGCCGAGCCGTGTATGTCGGATGCCATAAGATATTTCATATTTCGTTTTCCTTTCGCAAACAGCGGAGATGTTAAGATATCCGCATTATATCATATTTTCCGCTTTTTTCAAGACTTTTCGCCGTCCGCTCTTGATTTTGCCGAAAAAAAGAGTATAATTTCAAATTACAGTACGGTTTATACCGAATCTGCCTTAAATTTGTCAATCGGAGGTAATATATATGAAATCATTATCACACCGCGAACGGCTCGCCGAACTGCTTGAAGACGGCAGCATGCTGCTTCTCTATTCGGGAATACCGCTTCATGTCAGTCAGGATGAATATTATCCGTTCCGCGCTAACCGCAATTTCTTTTATCTGACCGGACTCTCGCGTGAAAATATGCTTCTCTGCATGAAAAAACAGGGAGGAAAAATACAGACAACCCTTTATATCGAGGAGCCCGATCCGTTTAATATCCGCTGGACGGGAAAGATGGTAACCGCCGAGGAAGCGAAAGAAATAAGCGGAATAGACGATGTCCGCTATACCGACAGAATAGACGGCGACATATCGGCGTATATGGCATACGATTCGACCGATACCGTATATTTCGACTGTCAGCGTCATGCCGCCGAGGATCTTCCCGACTATAATCTGGTGAAAGCCGATGAATTTCTGAAAAAATATCCGTTTGTTAAGCTTTATAATCTGCACACTCCGCTCGCGAAGCTCCGCCGCGTAAAAGATGACGGCGAGGTCGAGCTTATCCGCGGTGCGGTTGCGATTACGAAAGCCGGACTCGAAAAGGTCATGTCGACTCTGCGCCCCGGTATGTACGAATATCAGGTGCAGGCACAGTTCGAATGTGAGATTTTCTCATGCGGAGCCGAAGGTCCCTCATTCCCGACAATCGCGGGATCGGGCGCGAACGGAACCATGCTGCATTACGAAACCAACCGCGACATCTGCCGTGACGGCGATCTGATTCTTCTCGATCTCGGCGCAAAAGCAAACGGATACTGCGCCGATATAACCCGTACATATCCGATAAACGGCAAATTCAGCGAGCGCCAGCGCCGCTATTACGATATAGTTCTCGCCGCCAACCGCGAGGTCGCAAAACGGGCGAGACCGGGACTTACGACAAGAGATCTCAACGACATATGCAAGAAAGTTCTTGCAGACGGACTTATCGAAATGGGCAAGATAAGCGATCCCGCCGAAATTTCCAAATACTATATGCACGGAGTCAGCCACCATCTCGGAATAGATGTTCACGATGCCGATATAGCCGAAGGCAAGGAACTGCGCGCGGGCGCGGTCATATCCGACGAGCCCGGACTTTATATCGACGAAGAGGGAATAGGAATACGCATTGAGGACGATCTTCTGATTACCGAAGACGGATGCGAAGTTCTCTCGTCCGATATTATCCGCGATCCCGATGAAATAGAAAAGTTTATGGCGGAAAACCGAAAATAACGAGAATAATACGAAAAAATCATCCGATTTTATCGGATGATTTTTCTTTTTCGTACATTCTGCGATTTTCGTATTATTTCTTCCGAACGATAATTATAAAAAAGGAAACGCGGGAATTTCCTTTTTCGATTGAATCTTGAAATTCTGAAATTTGAAAGGAAGAAATAATTATGGAATATCCCACAAATCTGCATCTGACAAAAGAGATAAATCTCCGGCTTGCCGACGGCGGCGAGCCTGCCGTCATTTACGCCAAACAGTACGACAGTGAATCGAGGTATCTCTCGATTGCGCTTTATGACGGCGAAACAATCTTTTCGATTCCCGAGGGTGCGGCGGCAAGTCTGCGCGCAACCAAACCCGACGGAAAAACGGTAGTCTCCGACTGTACGGTCGAGGCGGACAGGATAATCGCCGAACTTCCCGCACAGCTTCTGGCTGCGGTCGGAAGAGTTCGTGCCGATGTGCTGCTTACCCTGTCGCAGTCAACTCTGTCGGCGGCGGTCTTTTTCATCGATGTCTGCGGAGCGGGCGCCGATACCGACGCCGTCGAAAGCACCGATGATGTCCGTGATGTTTATAAACGGCTTGACGATGCCGCTTCCGCAAAAATCGCCGAAATGAACGAAATATGCGAAAAATTCGGGGATACCGCGAGCAAATCGTATGTCGACGAAGCGATTGCCGATGCGCTCACCGGCGCTGTCGGCACACAGAACTATGTTTGGCAGGCATCGTCTGTGTCGGATGCGGTCGGCTCAAAAAGCATCGAGTTCGATATATCAAAAAAGGACAGCTTAAACAGAGCGTGGATTTCGGTGAAGGGAATAAAATGGTATACATCGTCGGTAAACGACTGGTTTTTCGCAACATTCCCGCTTTTTCCGCTTATCCCCGCCGACGGATGCACACTTGCGGGCGATGCCGTCCCCGCCGAGACGGTCGGAATAAATTCGGGAAGCTGGAAATGCGGAGTATCTGCCGAAATCGCCGAAACCGATAAAACGGTCACACTGAAACTGTCGGTAAGCGATACCGACGGAGCGGCACTTTTCGAATATATCGGGATAATTATCCCCTGAATATTGACACTGCCGACAGCCTTTGCCGATTGTCGGCAGTCCGAAATGTATGAATTTACAAATTGCCGGCACAGTCTGTTAAATTTCTCATTTTTGTTGACATTCGCTTCCCGTCATGATATAATAACGGTATAAACCGATCTTCTTTTGCGTATGAGCCGAAGAACGTGTTCGGAAAATGAGTAGTGAAAAGGTGTCTGATATGAATTATACGGGTAATACGACTGCCGATGAAATCGATATCCGAACGCTGTGGTCTGTTTTCAGCCGCAGATGGATTGTGATTATTCTGATTGCTCTTGTAGGCGCGATTCTTGCGGGTCTGTTCGGATATTTCGGCTATGTGCCGCAATATTCCTCATCTGTTATGCTGATTATTCACGCCGAGGAAACAACGAACAACCAGCTGACCGCATACGATGTCTCATATTCATCCAAACTCATAAATACGCTTGAGATTTTTCTCAAATACAATGATGATTTCCGCACCAAACTGAACGAGATGGCGGGAACAGACGGAATGTATTCGGATGACGACCTGCTTAAAATCATGACCGTAAGTCAGGTTATCGAAAGCACTCCCACTATGGAGGTGACCTTTACATCCACCGAAAGGAACGCCGCCTATAATCTCGCGAAGAGCTTCGAACTGCTCGTCAATGACGAGCTTGAACTGCATAATGTCAATATCGGATCGATTGACATTCTCAATAAAGCGAAACTCGCGACCGCTCCCTCCAACGGCAATCCCGCACTCAAATATGCCTGCATCGGATTTATCGCCGCTTTCGCGCTCGCATACGGCGCATTTCTCATTGCGATGCTTACCGATAATAAATTCCATAAAGAGGACGATATCAAAGAAATTTTCGACTATCCCGAACTCGGTGTTGTTCCCGCCCTTTCGTTTAATCAGGGGCGCGGCTACGGCTACCGCAAAGACGACTGAGTAAAACCGAAGGGAAGTGTAGGATCATGCCGCACGTAAAGAAAGAAAGAGTGAGCTACAGAAATGCTCTTGTCGACGATAAAACGAATTTCGCCGCCTCTCAGGCGTTCAAAAACATAAGAACAAGTCTGCTCTATAACGCCGCCGACAGCTGCCCGGTTTACGCGGTCACGTCAAGTCAGGCGGGAGAGCTGAAATCTACCGGACTGTCGAATATCGCGGTATCCTTTGCCGAACTCGATAAAAAGATTCTGCTTATCGATGCCGATATGAGATCGCCGTCGATTCATAAAATTTTCAAGCTGACCAACAGATTCGGACTCAGCGAGATTATCGCGGGAATAGACGGAGAACGTGACAGCTATATAAATAAAACCGAATACAAAAATCTCGATGTTATCACATCGGGCAAAATTCCGCCGAATCCCGCCGAGCTTCTCTCACATGAAAATTTCAGAAAGTTCATGTCGGTGATGAAGAAAAATTATGATTTCATATTTATCGATCTGCCTCCCGTCGGAGTTGTCGCAGATCCGCTCGTCATAACCGACGTGGTTGCGGGATATATATTCGTGGTCAGAGCCGAATATGACGATAAGAAGTCGGTCAAAGATTCGGTCGCCCGCATGGAGCAGGCGGACGCGAAGATTGTCGGATTCGTTCTTACCGATGTGAAGAACGAAGAAAAGAGTTACGGCGGATATAAGAACTACGGCAGCTATGCCGAAGTCAAAAACAGTACCGATGAGGGCGAAGACTGATTTATCGGCGGCACGGAGAATATCGCTCCGTGCCGTGCTTTTAAGCAATATGTGAACAATTTGTAAATATAATGTTTTTTTGTATTGTTTTTGATTTATAATTCGTTATATATCACAGAAGTATAAAAAGCAGGGCGGTGATATAATGTCCGAAAAAAAAGAAGTAAAAAAGAATAAAAAAGCAAAAGATAAAACGGTCGGCAGACCGTCGGGCGCCGCGACATTTTTCTGCGGACTGCTGCTTGCCGTAGGACTGCACATTTTCGTGTGGTCGGTTTTCACCACGATTTACCGATTTGTCGGTAAAATGAACGACAGCGAAAGTCTGCATACCGTGATATGCCTTGTGGCCGTGCTGATTTATTTCGTGGTGCGTTCAAATCTTATAAGCCTTGAGAAAGTCGGAACGGCTGTCTTCTTTTTCAGTTTTCATCTTACCTTCGTCGCGCTTCTCGCCGCCGAAAATTTCGGCTCCAATCTGCTCTGTGAGTACCTGAAACTGCCGCCCGAATCTGTAAATATGTTTATCTCGGGCAGTTCGTATGAAATAGCGCTTGAAATTTTCTCGCTTTGCTATCTTGCGCTCATCGCCGTCGATTTTCTCCTGCTTGTGTTCGATCTCTACGGGAAAAAGCACGGAAACGGCGATTTTCAATGCTTCGATGTATTTTCCGAAGAAAAATAAAGAATATATGCCGCAATCCGAAAAATCGGATTGCGGCTTTTTTCGTACTGCACGCCGATATGTTAAAAACGGGATAAATCGGATGATTGCGCTTGACAAAGCGGCGATAATATGATAAAATTTTCGGTGAATTCAAAAATACACGCATAAGGACGATTTCGGCCGCACGCGTTACGAAAGGATGATTTTTAAGTGTCAAAACTCGAACTTAACAAGGTCTACGGCGGATTCCGTGTAGACAGAATAAGATATGTGGAAGAGGTCAGCGCAAACCTTTTCGAACTCGAACACATAAAGTCGGGCGCGAAGATGCTCTATCTCGACTGCAATGACGACAATAAGGTTTTCTCGGTAATGTTCAAGACCATTCCCGAAGACAGCACAGGTGTTTTCCATATTATCGAGCACTCGGTTCTCTGCGGCTCCGACCGCTATCCCGTAAAAGAGCCGTTTGTCGATCTGCTTAAAGGCTCGATGGCAACCTTCCTTAACGCCTTTACTTTTCCCGATAAGACAGGCTATCCGGTTGCGAGCTGCAATGATAAGGATTTTGCCAATCTTATGGGAGTCTATCTCGATGCGGTATTCGCCCCGAATGTCTATAAACATGAAGAAATATTCATGCAGGAGGGCTGGCATTACGAAATCGAGGATAAAGACGGCCCGATGTCGCTGCGCGGCGTCGTATTCAACGAGATGAAGGGATCCTATTCGTCGGTCGATACCCAGATATTCAATCTTGTGGACAGCGCGCTTTTCCCCGATACTCTTTACCGTCACTCTTCGGGAGGAGATCCCGCGGTTATTCCCGATCTTACATATGAGCAGTTTGTTGCCGCGCATAAGAAATATTATCATCCCGAAAACTCGTTTATGTTCCTCTACGGCAATATGGATGTTGTGGAACGTCTCGAATATATCGACAGAGAATATCTCTCAAAATATACGCGCACGGGCAACTTTGTCGAAATTCCCATGCAGAAGCCCGTAATAAACAATGATGCATACGGAGTATATTCGATATCCGACAGCGACAGCGAAGAGGACAACAGCTATATCACGCTCGCGACGGTAATCGGCGATTATTCCGAACGTGAGAAAGTTCTCGCATTTGATATTCTTATGTCGGTTCTCGCGTCCACAAACGAATCTCCGCTCAAAAAAGCGGTGCTCGAAAGCGGACTCGGCGAGGATTTGTGGACATATATGTATGACGGAGTCGCTCAGCCTCATATTCTGATTGAACTTCGCAAGACAAATCCCGATAAGAAGGATGAATTTGTGAAGCTGCTTACTTCGGTTCTCGAAAAACTCGTAAAAGAGGGAATCGATAAGAAACTTCTCAATGCCGAAATCAATCAGGCGGAGTTCAAACTCCGCGAGGGCAATCAGGAAAGCATGCCCACAGGTCTGATTTATAATCTTAATATTATGTCAAGCTGGCTGTACGGCGGCGATCCCGCACTCTATATCGAGTATGAGGAAGCACTGAAAAATATCAAGAAGGGCGCAGAAGGCAGATATTTCGAGGACCTTATCGAGAAATATATACTGAACAGCGATCATAAGGTCGTCACGGTGATGACTCCCTCCAAGACAATAGCCGCAGAACAGGCAAAGGCCGAGGAAGAAAGAGTCGCGAAATTCAGAGAGAGCCTTACCGAAGAGGAGCTTCTCGAAATCGTCGAGAAAAACCGCCGTCTTGTCGAATATCAGACCGCCGAAGACACTCCCGAAAATCTCGCGACACTTCCGAAACTTTCGATCGCCGATGTCGGACCGAATGTAACCGAACTGCCCTGCGATGTCGGAAGCTACCGCGGCAGACCGCTGCTTGTCAGCGATGTTTTCACCAAGAAAATCGCATATGTGAATTATTATTTCGATCTTTCCGGACTTGCTCCCGAATATATCCCGTACGCATCGCTTTATGCCGAACTGCTCGGACAGATTTCCACCGATAAGTATACGGCAGCCGAACTCGATGCCGAAATAAAGACCTGTCTCGGCGCATTCGAAGCGGGTGCAAGCGTGTTTACACCTACGGATAACATCAAGAATGTTAAATTCATGCTTTCGGTCGGTTCGAGTATGCTTGAGTGCAATATGAAAGAAGCTCTCGCACTCGTATCCGAGGTTGTCGGACATTCGAAGATTGATAAAGAGGAAGTCAAGAATATCCTCTTCCAGTCGAGAAGCATGATGCAGATGGCAATTATGCAGCGCGGTGACCGCTATGCTTCGGGCAGGGTAAGCTCCTACTGCACGGCAGAGGGTGCTTATAACGATAAACTCGGCGGAATCGGATATTACAGATTCCTTTCCGATCTCTGCGCCGATTTCGACTCGTCGTTCGATAAAATCAAAGAGGGCTTTGATGCGGTGGCTCGCGAGCTGACTCTCGAAAATCTTACCGTCGGAATTACCGGCGAAGGCTCAACTGTGGCATCATTTGAGGCAGCCGAACCCGAATTCAAAATCGGCGGCGGCAGCGGCAGACATTATCAGCTTTCTCCCGAATATAATGGCAATGAAGCGTTCATAATTCCCGCAGGCGTAAACTATGTCGCAAAGGGATTCAATTTTGACGGCACCGAAATTAAACTCAGCGGCAAGATGAATGTTCTGTCAAAAATTCTTTCTCTCGACTGGCTCTGGAACGAGGTCAGAGTGCGCGGAGGCGCTTACGGCGTAAACTTCGGCATATCACGCGGTAAGAACGCGATGTTCACCTCTTTCCGTGATCCGAGCGTAAAGGCAACACTCGAAACTTATGACAGAACTCTCGATTATCTCGACGGATTCGCAAAGAAAGTACCGGATATCGAAAAATACATAATATCCACAGCCGCATCCTATGAACGTCCGCTCTGCCCCAAAGATCTCGGTTCACTGGCACAGAAGAACTATTTCGAAGGCTATACGAACGAAATGCGCCGCATAAGCAAAGCCGAGGCTATGGCAGCAACACCGGCGGATATTGAGAAGATGGCAGAACTTATAAAACCGCTTGCAAAAAAGAATCTCTGCGCCGTTGTCGGCAATAAAGATAAGATTGCCGAGGCGGGAGATGTGTTCCCGATTCAGTCCGATCTTTGATTTAAGCGGGAAACACGTCTTTTGCCGAATTAAACAAAATTAGAAGCAGATGCGTACCGGTAGGTGCGCATCTGCTTCTTTGTTTTTTCATTCGTATTTATAGCTTGTCATTTTCGCTCGATACAGCTTCTGTATTGCGGTAGAACTGTGCCTGCTTGTCAAACATTTCGGCATATTTTCCGCCTTTTTTATACAGTTCGTCATGTGTGCCGTATTCGCAGACATGCCCGTCATCGAAAACGGCGATTTTATCGGCAAGCTGAACAGCCGAGAGACGGTGAGTAATCAAAACCGCCGTTTTGCCCCTTATCATATCGTGGAATCGGGTATAAATTTCCTGTTCGGCATTAGGATCAAGAGCGGCGGTGGGCTCATCGAGAATAAATATGTCTCTGTCATGATATTTTGCTCTCGCAATCGCAATTCGCTGACCTTCACCGCCCGACAGATTCACACCTTCCGGGTCGATATTTTTGCCGAGTTGAGTTTTGGATTTTTTCGGCAGTTTGTCAATAAATCCGCCAAGCTCCGCCGATATATATGCTTTTTCGACTTTTTCGATGTCGGGATTTTCAGAAAGGGCAACATTTTCCTCGAACGTCATGTCATACAGCTGATAATCCTGAAATACGGGAGAAAACAGTTCCTGATATTTTGTATAGTCATACTCGTAAATACTGATTCCGTTGAGTAAAATTTCCCCTTTTGACGGAACGTAAAGCCTCGTAATCAGTTTAACGAATGTTGATTTTCCCGAACCGTTCTCCCCGACAACAGCCAGCTTTTCCCCGTATCCGATTTTGATATTCAGATTATCGATTACCATGCGCTCACTGCCGGGATAGCAAAATGATACGTTTTTGAATTCGATTATCGAATTTTTATCCCATTTCGGCTCCTTGTCGCCTGTTGAATACTGATATCCGGCCAACTTCATAAAATCAATGTATTTCGTTATTTTTGCACTTGTCTGATACAGATTCAGGTACAGTTGTGAAAGCGAGTTCAATGTGCCGTACAGCTGACTTGCGGCTGATACCGATATTGTCATATAACCCACACTGATTTTCTTCGCAATTACCGCACCGACGGCAAAGCAGTATATAGCCGCATTTTGAACGAATGATGTCAGAATTTGGGTGCATCCCGCAATACGGGAAAATAAGTCCTTCTTGCGACTGACTTCGTCTCTGATTTTTGACGATTCGGTAATCTTATTTACAATAAACTTGTCCAGCCCGAACAGACGTACTTCTTTCGCGGCTAAATCGGAATCGAGAATATAGGAATATATCCAATGGTGACGCCAGCGTTTGTGATATTCCGCATCCATAGCCACAATTTTGCTTTTGTACTTTTTACTGATAAAATGATTGAAAATAACATTAAGCAGAATAATAATTCCGACCAGCCAGTTAAGGGAAGTTATCAGTGCCGATACCGTAACGAGACTTACAATAGCCGAAATAAAGGTGCATACCGAGTTTACGCTTCCGATGAAATCATTCATGACAACTTCGCTTGCTTCCGAACACATATCCTGCAGTTCGGGCCGATCATAAAAATCATAGTCCAAATGACTTAAGTGTTCATAAAACTCCGCCTCAAAGCTTCTTGTCAGTGAATATTCGATTTTTGATGTAACAAAATAAACGATAATATGGCTACCAATCCCCCATATCATCGGGATTGCAGTCAGACCGAGAATGTAAAGAGCTATCTTTTCAAATCGGCACTGTTTGGTGATTTCGTCAATCAGAAGACCGAGAAAAATTGTTGAGGATAATGCTACAATCGGGCCGATAACAGTCATAATCGAGCGAACGGCAATATATAGTTTTCCGAATTTACTGCTGCATACTTTTCCAAGCATAAACCGTAGATTTTTCAATACGTTTTTGAACTTGTTTATACCGAATCACCCCATAACATTATAATTTAGTATGTATTTAATATGCGTGCATACAGACAGAATGCCGTCGCTTTTATGTCGGAACCGACGCTCCCGGGCTTTTTACCGATGCTTTGTTTTCGTCGGCGGCTACCTTTTCGGATGTTTTTCCATCCGTAGATTCTACCTTGCATGTATAAGAGCATGAAATCCCGGGACATGTTGCGGTCGGGCTGATTGCTTTTGAATTACTGCTTGATTTGAAAAACATTGTGTTATTGTCCTTTCTGATACATTTTATTTTATGTTATCGGAATAAAGCCGTCAGGCAAATATACCGATGACAAAAGCAAATCCACGATTTCCTCGTTACTGTTAAATTCAATATCCGATAAGTAGAAGGTTTTGCAGCCGACTTCATTTTTTTTAGGCCGATAATCGGTTCTCATCGGAAATGAAAAATTGCAGTTGCTGAAATATTCAGAAATCATCAGGATGATTTCGCTTATGTGATACCGATACCGTAAAATATTGACAGCCTCCGCAATTTCATTTTCAATTCGGCTCGGACAGTTGCAGCAGCTGATGACGACGGAATCCGGATTCATTCGTTCAATCGCTTTACAGACAGGTGAAGTCATATTTGTTAAGTCCGATGAGCAATTTACTGAGAAACCGCCGACGAAAATATCAAAATCATCTGAACGAGTACTCTCTTTTGCTATTGTGGAATTGATGCCGTCGGCTGACAGCAGATACGCAGATTCGGGTGAAAAGAGTTGGATAAATCGGATGCCGCGCTGTCTCAAATTTCGGTTTATCAAGAGCTCGGAGAAATACTGCTGTGCTCCGTTCCCGATTGAAAGCGAAAGGATAGAAGGTTTTCCTTTTAATGAGGAATTGTTCAATGCAGCATGGTAAAATTTATTTTGCGGAGCCATATCGAGCCGAATAAATTTAAGTTTTTGTTTTGAATGAGAAATGGATGGTGGAATAAGCGATTTGATGTTTTCCGATGATATGACAACCATCTCGTCTATGCTGCTGTCATTCAATATTTCATCGTCTAACAGTTTAGCACTGTATTTCGGAATGAACGATGAGTGGTGAGAGAACTCGGATACGATACCGGCATCTGCCAGATATATTTCCGAGCAGCCCGGATTCGTATAATCGAGGCATCGAAGCACAGTTCTTATATAATACGGTTCACCGTACAAAATAACTTTCATAATTTCGGTAATCCTTTTGAATTTATCAAAATTCGGATATTCGTTGCAACTTCACGCCGATATTCCGATTTTATGAACAAATTTATGAAGAAATGCATCGGCAATTTTTTTCTGGTTATCGCATTCCGCCGCTTTTGCTTCGCTTGAAAGGCAGTTCTTCTCCGGATCGAAACAATGCGAGCAGCAGATTGAACAAAAGCGAAAAGCGAAGCAACTTCTGCATTTGTCATGTGTCAGATTGCCAATGTTCATTAATCTTAAAACCAAATCCGTGTCTATTCCGCGAGTCAATGATCCGATGGATAATCCGGATATTTCGGTTAATTTTTCACAAGGATAGAATATCCCCTCCGTATCAACAAATAATCTCCTTATTCCCGGGATGCATGGTCCACCGTGATGCCATATTGACGGAATTGCTCCATCGTTTCTCATTTGCGGTTCACGAACCATGTACCAACTGTCCGGAGAAATTTCATTATTATCGGTGATTTCTGTTTTTGATATGAATTTATTATTCGGAGCTATGTAGTCAATTCCCTTTAAGTCGGCTTCTACAAGACGAACTTTATCGATAATTCCCAATTCATTAAAAAAGAGTTCAGCGTCCCGTTTCTGGGCAGAATTTAAGTAAACTGCGTTAAAAGATACATTTTTGTCGAAATATTTTTTCTGAGTTTTCATCAGTTGCTTTACTTTATCAAATACAATCGAATATGTGCCTTCTCCGTCAGCACGAAACTTTCGATTGTAGTTTTGAACAGATTCGGGACCATCCATGCTTATCATCAGTTTAAGATTGTATTTTTTGAAAAGATTTATATGCTCTTTATTCAGCAGAGAGGCGTTGCTGGTTAAATTATATGTAACCATTTTATATGGGTATTTTGCATCTACATACCTTAAAACAATCTCTATCAGACCGAAATTAAGCAGTGGCTCTCCTCCGCAAAACGCTATATTGACTTTGTTTGCATCCGATGAATGCGACATCAAATAGTCAACAGATGCTTTTGCGGTCTTCTCATTCATGATTGCGTTTTCATGTGTTCTTGTAATGCCGTTATCGTTTGCATATTGACAGTAACGGCACGAAAAATTACAGTTTTTTGTTATTTGAAGAGCCAAATCATTAATTGATTTATCATATAGACCGGGAATTAACTCGGAATCGGGATATTCCGATGTCTCAAACAATTTACCGCTAAAATATTTTTCCGAATTAAGAAAAAACAAAATATCCCTTGCGGTGCTTTCCCATGCTATATCGGATAAGGAAGCAATATAATTCCTTTTTCCAAGAGAAAGCAGTTTTTTTATTTCATTGTAATGATCTCTCGATATTGAAAAGATTTTGTTTGGGTAGGGATCATAACAGTAATATTTACCGCATTCCTCGAATACATGTAAAATCGGTTTATCAGGCTCCATTTTTTCTCCTTATAGCTTGACTGTAATGAACTGTTTCGGGAATCGCATTATGATTCAAATTAAAGGCAAAACAAGATTTAATATTGAAGATACAACCACCCAATAATATTTTACTAT
>CAZHPU010000033.1:0-1524 GCA_964534435.1 uncultured Lachnospiraceae bacterium
TGAGATTTCAGGGCTTTTAAGCGTTTTGAAAGAGAAATTATCTCTTGGAGAACTGAGGTGCGCGACGTGCGGCTTTGAGACCGTACTTCTTTCTTTCCTTCATACGAGGGTCACGCGTCATAAATCCGGCTTTCTTAAGCGGAGAACGGAATTCTTCATTCGAAGCTACAAGTGCTCTTGCAAGTCCGTGACGAATCGCACCGGCCTGACCCGAGAATCCACCGCCTGTAACTGTTGCTACTATATCGAATTTGCCTGTTGTTCCTGTAATTCCAAAAGGCTGATTTACAATCAGTTTAAGGGTTTCAAGACCAAAGTAATCATCAATATCGCGTCCGTTAATCGTGATTACGCCTGTACCCGGATAAAGGCGAACTCTAGCGATAGAGCTCTTTCTTCTGCCTGTTCCGTAAAAATAAGGTTTTGCGCTTGTGTACATCTTCTATAACTCCTTTCTCTGATTAAAGCTCAACAGCTACCGGCTGCTGTGCGGTATGCGGATGTTCGGCACCGGCATAAACATGCAGACGTGTTATGCTCTTGTCGCCGATGGAGTTATGGGGAAGCATTCCCTTAACTGCAAGTTCAACTGCCATTTCGGGTTTGGTTGCCATAAGTGTCTTGTACGAAACAGACTTGAGTCCGCCGATGTATCCCGAATGATGATAGTAGTGCTTCTGCTCGAGTTTTTTACCTGTGAGTACCGTTTTTGCTGCGTTTACAATTATTACAAATTCACCGCAGTCGACATGGGCAGTGTATTCGGGGCGATGCTTTCCGTTCAGAATTGTTGCGGCTTTTGCGGCAACTTTTCCAAGAGGTTTTCCGGCAGCATCGATGACATACCAGCCACGCTCTACGGTTTCGTTTTTAGCCATAAAGGTAGACATTTGTTTTTTCTCCTTACACAATTTTATATTTTTGCAACATCGAGATTATATCATTTCATATTTTCTTTGTCAATAGCTTTTTGCAATATTTTTCTTGATAAATTAAAAAAATACATTAAAATCTCTTGAAATCTTGCATAATCTCAACTATTCTCGTGTTCTCTCGTAACGCAAAATAAATTTGTTTACAATTTCGTGATGCCGATACGATTTATGTGTATTGATTTCGGCTGATTAACTGAACATCTAACATACTTATTCTGTTCGAATTGCTTTAAGCAGTATCTTTGCCGATCTTTCTGCGGCAAACTTTTCAAATTCTTCATAGCTTATTCCGGCATTATCACCCGCAAGATCGGATATCGCACGTATAATTGCAAACGGTATTTTGTTCAGATAGCAGACCTGCGCTATCGCTCCGCCCTCCATTTCCGCGGCGGCGGCGCAGAAGTTTGTTCTCAGTGATGATCTGTCGGAGTCATCACTTATAAATTTATCTCCGGACGCAACCGTTCCGCGTAGCACCTTGCAGTTTTCTATTAAACTGTTTGCGGATTTTTCAATCGAATCCGATAATTCTTTGTCTGCACAAAAATGCGATGTTACTCCTTTCGGACCGTCATAGCAGGGAAAT
>CAZHPU010000033.1:1534-12776 GCA_964534435.1 uncultured Lachnospiraceae bacterium
GAAAACGGTAATATCGAAATCGTGCTGAACCGCGTCGGTCGCAATCACTATGTCGCCGACTTTCAGTCTGTCGTCAAGCCCGCCGGCAATACCGGTGTTGATAATCGATGACACATTGAATCTGTCTATAAGAATCTGCGCAGACATTGCGGCGCAGACTTTACCTATTCCGCAGACAACAACGGCAGTATCTACTCCGTTTAATTTTCCGATATGATATGTTGAGCCTGCTATTTTATAATCTTGTATATCGGTCATTTTTTCGACCAATATATTTACTTCGATGTCCATTGCACCAATTATTCCTATCATAATTCGGTCTGTTCCTCTCTTTGATTTAATCTGTTTTTTGATTTTTTTGAAAGTTTTGCAACTGTTTAGCAGGCGGGATACTCAAAGGTTTGTACATTGTTTTCAAGAACTTTGAGAAAGCGTGAGCATTCGGTCTTTGCGGCGTCAAGCGACAAATTTTTGTAGTTTCCGCATTCTTTGTGCGATGCGCCGAAAACCTCGCCACAGTGTGAAATTGTCTTTTTCAGTGCATCAATTAAAGCACCTAGCACATCATTGTTATTGCTGTCACGAACAAGAAGATAAAAACCTGTTTGACAGCCCATCGGCCCGAAATATATGACTTTTTCCCCTATGTCACCTCCGCGAAGATAGGTTGCGAGCATATGTTCAACGGTGTGCATGGTCAGGTTATCCATGTAATCGCCGTCGTTCGGCTTTCTTGTGCGGATATCGTACGTTGTAATATCTCCGTCTATTCGGGATATATATATTCCCGGTACTATAAAATCATGATCCACTTTGAATGAGGCTATTTTATCCATCGCTTTTCTCCTGATAAATTTTATTTTATTAATTTCAATATTGCCTTTGCGGCACCTGAATTTTCAACGTAATCTGTTTCGTCTGTGCAAATATGTTTTATGCTGTCCGGAGAATTTGCCATAGCGATTGAAATATCGGCAGCCGCAAACATGGGTATATCGTTCGTGCTGTCGCCCAGAGCAACCGATGTGTAACCTTTGTAATATTCCATGATTTTGTCAACGGCTCTTCCTTTGTCGCAATTTTTAATTGAGCATTCAACATATGTTTCTTCCTGAAGAACATTATAAAACATGGAAAAATATCTTTTTTCGGCAGGTGAAATCTTTCCCGACAAATTGATTATTTCAACATCGAGATTTTTATATTTTTCAAGAAAATCGTTTGCGCCGTTTGCAATTTCAAATTCCGTTTTGTCTTTCGGATTCATTACAACAAGTTTATCTGATCCCTCAAAAAGACATTGCCTTCCGGTTTTCTCTATAAATTGAGCGTTTTTTATGACTGTTTCAATCGGAATATGTTCGGATAAAACAATTTTGTCGCCGATTTTTATATATGCGCCCGAACTTGCGGCAAATCCGTCAATTTCAACAGACCTTATCAGCCAATCGGGAATAAACGCGGGACTGCGTCCTGTGTTAATAAAAACGAAATTTCCTTTTCGTCTTGCCTCATTTACGGCATAAATGTTTTCGTCGGGTATTTTTCCGTCGGTTATAAGTGTTTCGTCAATATCAAGAAAAAAAACATACTTGTTCATTTTTCATCATACGCTTTCTTAATGCAAATAAAAAGGTTGGTAGGCTTTTAACCGTGCCAACCTTTTTATTTGTTTTATTTCAAATAATATTCGATTACGGAAGCAGCTTTTTCCATTGCAGAATCAAGTTTACCGAGATCTTTTCCGCCCGCGGTTGCGGTATCGGGACGTCCTCCGCCGCTTCCGCCGCACAACGAAGCAATGTCTTTTACGATTTTTCCGGCATTGGCGCCGTGATGAATTGCCTCCTCGCCGCACGCACAAACGAAGTTGAGCTTGCCGTCGTTTATCGAAGCAATTACCGTAACAGAACTGCTGTTGCCCGATTTAAGTTCATCGCACAGCGATCTTACGGCATTTACCGCAAGACCGTCTACCTTGCCGCAGTATATCGTAATGCCGTTTGCGACAACCGCATTTGCGCGTATTCCGTCAAGTTTTGCGGAAGCGATTTTCGATGTCAGCGATTCAATCTCGCTCTTTTCGGATTTTAGCTCACTCTGGAGCTGTGCGGCGCGCTTTGCTATATCAGCGGAGTTTACGCGAAGTTCTTTTGCCGTGTTGTCAATCAGGGCTTCCTTTTCGTTCAGCAGTGCAAGTACTCCGAGACCTGTTGTTCCTTCTATTCTTCTAATGCCTGCTGCTACCGATGATTCTGAAATAATCTTAAACAGTCCCGCTTTTGCGGTGTTGTCAAGGTGTGTTCCTCCGCAGAGCTCTGTTGAAAATTCGCCCATTTTTACCATACGAACAACTTTTCCGTATTTCTCGCCGAACAGAGCCATCGCACCTTCTTTTTTCGCCGTTTCAATATCGGTGCTCACAGTTGTAATCTGTTCTCCCATAAGAATATGAACGTTTACAAGAGCTTCAACGGCTGCGAGTTCCTCTTTTGTCATCGGTGCGAAATGTGAAAAATCGAAACGTACTCTGTGCTCGTCAACATAGGATCCGGCCTGTTCGACATGATTTCCGAGAATCTTTCTTAACGCGGCCTGAAGCAGATGACATGTTGAATGGTTACGCGCGATGGACTGTCTGCGCGCCTCATTGATTTCGAGTCGAACAGTATCTCCGACCGAAATGTCCCCGTTTATCATGTGACATTGATGCACATATACTCCGTCTACCTTTTGAGTGTCGATTACGTTTATTGCGGTGTCGTTGTCATAGATAACACCGGTATCGCCGACCTGACCGCCGCCTTCGCCGTAGAAAACGGTTTTGTCGGTTATGAGCGAGAATTCTCCCTCATTTACGCTGTCGATTTTCATGTTATCGGCAACTAACCCGATTACTTTTGCGTCACATTTGGTCAATTCGTAACCCAAAAACTCGGTTTTGTCAAAATCGGTAATCAGTGTCTTCGATGCTTCGCTCCATCCCGAAATCGAGGCACGAGCGCTTCTTGCACGCTCCCGCTGTGCCGCCATCAGTTTTTTGAATCCCTCTTCGTCGAGTTCCAATGAGTTCTCGGCGGCGATTTCTTTTGTCAGGTCATAAGGAAATCCGAATGTGTCATACAGTTTGAATACTTCGTCGCCCGATATAACTTTATTTCCCGTGCTGATTGCTTTTTTGGCTATGTTCGAGAAAATCGTAATTCCCGCATCTATTGTTGACGCAAACCTTTCCTCTTCCATAGTAATTACCTTTTGAATGTAGGAAAGTTTGTCGGTAAGCTCGGGATATTCCGACAGATTTTCGTGTGCAACTACTGCGGCAATATCACCGAGGAAAAGGCCGTTTATGCCGAGAAGACGTCCGTGACGTGCTGCACGGCGCAGAAGTCTGCGCAAAACATAGCCTCTGCCTTCGTTAGACGGAATAACACCGTCGCATATCATAAATGTAGAAGAACGGATATGGTCGGTTATAACGCGGAGAGAAATATCACTCTTTTCGCCCTGCCCGTAGTGAACGCTTGCTTTGTCCGAGATTGCTTTCATGATATTTCGAACGGTATCAACCTCAAACAGGTTGTTCACGCCCTGCATAATGCATGCAAGTCTTTCAAGACCCATACCGGTGTCGATATTCGGCTTGGCAAGACGCGTGTAATTGCCGTTTCCGTCATTATCGAACTGTGTAAATACAAGGTTCCAGAATTCCATATACCGATCGCAGTCGCATCCCGGTTTGCAGTCCGGCTTGCCGCAGCCGAATTCGGGTCCGCGATCGAAATAAATCTCCGAACACGGGCCGCAGGGTCCCGATCCATGTTCCCAGAAGTTATCTTCTTTTCCGAGTCTCACTATCTTGGCAGGGTCGACACCGATTTCTTTTGACCATATATCAAATGCTTCGTTGTCATCTTTGAAAATTGTTACCCAAAGCTTGTCAACCGGCATTTTCATTACTTCGGTGATAAACTCCCACGCCCATGTAATGGCCTCACGCTTGAAGTAATCGCCGAAAGAGAAATTACCGAGCATCTCAAAATATGTTCCGTGTCTTGCGGTAATGCCCACACGATCGATATCGGGAGTACGTATACACTTTTGACAGGTTGTCATGCGGTGTCTCGGAGGTTCGGCTTCTCCTGTGAAATATTTTTTCAGAGGAGTCATTCCCGCATTTATAAGCAATATAGACTTATCGCCGATAGGTACAAGCGGATAGCTCTTATGTCTGAGATGACCTTTTGATTCAAAAAATGAGAGATATTTCTCTCTTATGTCGTTAACCGATGTCCATTCCATTGTTTATGTAAAACCTCCGTGCTGTGTCTTCAATTTTTCTTATAGATTATAACGCATTTGAATATATCTGTCAAGTATAAAAAGCCGAATCTTGACAAAAAAAGCCCTTTATGGTATAATCTCCGAATAAAATAATGAGGGAAGAGCTATAATGATTTTACTGCCTGATGATGTCAAAATGATAATAGACCGTTTACAAAAAAACGGCCATGAGGCTTATGCCGTGGGCGGATGCATTAGGGACAGCTTGCTCGGAATTGATCCGAAGGATTATGATATTTGCACATCGGCATTGCCGAATGAAACCATCGGATGCTTTTCCGATTTCAGAATTATAGAGACCGGGCTGAAACACGGTACCGTAACCGTAATGGTAAACGGCGTCGGTTATGAGATTACCACATTCAGAAAAGACGGCAAATATTCGGATTACAGGCACCCCGACGGGGTGTCCTTCACAAGTTCAATTTGCGAGGATCTTCGAAGACGGGATTTTACGGTAAACGCAATAGCCTACAATGATTATTCGGGACTGATAGACCCTTTCGATGGCTCACTTGATATTGAAAAACATATTATCCGCGCGGTGGGAAACCCCGATGAACGGTTTAATGAGGACAGCCTCAGAATTCTCCGCTGCCTCAGATTCGCGGCTGTTTACGGATTTGAAATCGATGAGTATACGGCAATTTCAGCTCACAAGTTGAAAGATAAACTTTCCTATGTTTCGGCCGAACGGATAAAATCGGAACTTGACAAACTTATATGCGGAATAAAATGTACACAGATTATGCGGGATTTTTCGGATGTTCTGTCTGTGTTTATTCCCGAAATCGGTACAATCGTAGGTTATGATCAGCACACGCCTTACCATTACTACAATCTTTGGGAGCATACTCTGCATACAATAGATAATATAGATTCCGATTTGACGCTCCGATATACCATGCTTTTTCATGATTTGGGCAAGCCCGCTGTCAGAACAACAGATTCAAACGGACAATGTCACTACAAAAAACACGCAGCAGCCGGCGTTAAAATAACAGAGCCGATTCTGAAAAGACTTAAATTTGAAAAAAGAATGTCCGAAGACATACTTTATCTTATTTCATCTCACATGGATGATCCTCCGCATGACAGAATTTCGACTCGAAAATTCATATGCAGACACGGAATAAAAAAATCGGGTATGCTTTTGAAAGTAATGCTCGCGGATAATCTGTCCAAAATGCCTCCGAATGTCGTCGATGAGCGTGCCGAGGAAATAAAAAAAGTCTGTGAAATATATAATGACATCTTGCAAAAAGGAGAGTGTTGTCTCATTTCGGATTTGGCAGTCAGCGGAGATGACCTTATTTCAATCGGAGTGCCGAGCGGCAGAAGAGTAGGCGAAATTCTTGCCGAACTTCTTAAGGCGGTTATTGAGGAAAAAGCGGAAAACAACAGCCACGCCCTGATAGAATATGTGCAAAAAAATATAAAATTTCGAAAAAACACATAAATTGTCCGAAAGATTATTTACAATACGGATACGGTGTGATATAATACAAGATATTCTTTAGGGGTATGCAGCGGCGGATTCTTCGAATTTTCAACCGAATCGCCGATAAAATATCCCTATGAAAGGAACTTTCGCAAAGCGAAGGAAATGGATTTAAGATGATAAAAAAGCCCCAGGGAATGCTTGACTTTTTCCCCGAAGAAACGAAAAAAATACAGTATATCGAAGCTGCGGCAAGGGATGTCGCAAAACGATTCGGATTTGGCGAAATACGCACCCCGATTCTTGAATCGACCGAACTTTTTTCAAGAGGTGTCGGAAATTCAACCGATGTTGTTCAAAAAGAGATGTATACATTTGTGGACCGTGACGGTCCGTCGCTTTCACTGCGTCCCGAAGGCACTGCGGGAGTTGCAAGGGCAATTATAGAAAACGGCAAGTACGGAGACGCAATGCCGCTTAAATATTACTATATTATCAACTGTTACCGCCATGAGAGACCGCAGAAGGGAAGATATCGCGAGTTTTCGCAATTCGGTGTTGAAATGTTCGGAGCAGCATCTCCCGAAGCCGATGCCGAAATAATTTCGCTTGCCGAAATGTTGATCGGCGAACTCGGTATAAACAGTGTCTCTCTCCATATTAACACGATAGGATGTCAGAATTGCAGACCGAAATATTATGATTTGCTTAGGGCATATTTCGCCGACAAAAAAGATCAGCTGTGTTCCACATGCCGTTCAAGACTTGATACGAATCCGATGCGAATTCTTGACTGCAAGTCGGAAATCTGCAAAAAAATATCAAGCTCTGCTCCGAAAATTACCGATTGTCTCTGCGATGAATGCAGAAACCATTTTGAAAAGGTTAAGAGCAGACTTGAGGCGATGAAGATTGACTTTACCGTCGATCCGTCGATAGTGCGCGGTCTTGATTATTATACGAGAACCGTTTTTGAATTCGTATGTAATGACGAGAGAATGGGCGCACAGGCTACGATTTGCGGCGGAGGACGCTACGACAGACTGCTCGATGAGCTCGGCGATATATCACTGCCTGCCTGCGGTTTCGGAATGGGAATATCCCGTCTGCTTCCGCTCGTTGATCTGCCCGAGAATAATACGGATAACGGAATCTATATTGCAACAATGGGGGAGACTGCCGCGGCATATGCCTCCGAGCTTGTTTATAAACTTCGCGGATGCGGAATCTGCGCCGAGACCGATATAATGGCAAGATCGGTAAAGGCTCAGATGAAATATGCAAATAAAATCGGTTATTCCTATGTCATAGTAATCGGTGAAAATGAAATTTCGTCGGGTAAAGCGGTTCTCAAAAAAATGAGCGACGGCTCAAACGAAGAAGTGAAACTTTCAAATGTAATTGAACATATTAAATCAAAATTTAACGAAAGCAGGATTTGAGAATATGGCAGAATTTTTTAACGAATCTGACAAAAGAACAGATTATTGCGGAACATTGTCAAAGAGCAATATCGGACAGAATGTTACCGTATGCGGATGGGTTCAGCGTCAAAGAGATTTGGGCTCGCTTATATTTATCGATTTGCGTGACAGAACGGGTATTATACAGCTCGCATTTGATCCCGATACCGATAAGGAACTTTTCGACAGAGCATTTTCGGTAAGAAGTGAGTATGTTCTTTCGGCGAAGGGAACCGTAAGGTCTCGCGGCGAGGGCGCCGTCAACAAAAATCTGCCGACAGGCGAGGTCGAAGTCGCCGTCAGCGAAATGAAGATTCTTTCCAAAGCGATGACACCTCCTTTCGAGATTTCGGACGGTGCGAAAGTCGGAGACGAAACCGCACTTCGTTACCGTTATCTCGATCTTCGCAGGCCCACGCTTCAGAAGAACATCATGCTTCGACATGAAATAGCGAGAATCGCACGTAATTATTTCTATGAAAACGGATTTTATGAAATAGAAACGCCTATGATGATTAAACCGACGCCTGAGGGGGCGCGCGATTATCTTGTTCCTTCGAGAATTCATCACGGCTGCATGTATGCGCTTCCGCAGTCACCGCAGATTTATAAGCAGCTGCTCATGGTTGCCGGATTTGACCGCTATGTTCAAATCGCAAGATGTTTCAGAGACGAAGATCTCCGCGCCGACCGTCAGCCCGAATTTACCCAGATAGACCTTGAAATGTCCTTTGCGACTCAAGAGGATATTATGGATATGAATGAAGGACTGATGAAACGTCTTTATAAAGAACTGCTGAACATTGTTCTTAAACCTTTCCCGCATATAACCTATGTTGAGGCAATGAACAGATTCGGCTCGGACAAACCGGACACACGGTTCGGAATGGAAATACAGGATGTCAGCGAGCAGGTGAAAAACTGCGGATTCGGAGTATTCACTTCTGCGGTTGAAAACGGCGGATCGGTTCGCGCAATAGTTGTAAAGGGCGGAGCGGCAAAACTTTCGAGAAAAGAGATTGACAAACTTGCGGAGCACGCCAAAGGCATCGGCGCCAAAGGTCTTGCATTTGTAAGATTTATTGAGGATACACCTACATGTTCGTTCTCGAAGTTCTTTGATTCGGAATCGCTTTCGCATCTTCTTTCGTCAATCGATTGCGTTAAGGGCGATGTGGCACTTTTTGTTGCAGATAAAAACTCGGTCGTTCT
This sequence comes from uncultured Lachnospiraceae bacterium, assembly GCA_964534435.1. Taxonomy (GTDB): domain Bacteria; phylum Bacillota; class Clostridia; order Oscillospirales; family CAG-272; genus CAKSQF01. Next base: position 9,995 of record CAZHPU010000033.1, read on the forward strand.
GCCGACACTCGGAGCTCTCCGCGTTATGATTGCGAAGCAGCTTGATATGATAGAGCACGGTGTTTATAACTTCCTTTGGGTTACCGAATTTCCTTTTTTTGAATGGAACGAAGAAACTAAACATTGGGATGCAATGCATCATCCGTTTACAATGCCACACGAAGAATGCCTGCCGTATCTTGAATCCGATCCGTCAAAGGTATATGCAAAATGTTATGACCTTGTTCTTAACGGCACAGAGCTTCTTTCGGGCTCTATCAGAATCACAGACTGGGAACTTCAGGAAAAAATGTTCAAGGCTCTCGGTCTGACATCCGAAGAAATAGACGCAAAATTCGGCTTCCTTGTTGATGCATACAAGTACGGAGCACCCCCGCACGGAGGCTCGGGCATGGGACTTGACCGCCTCGTGATGACAATGGTTGAGGCAGAATCACTCAGAGATGTAATCGCTTTTCCGAAAGTTCAGAATGCATCCGAGCTTATGTCGAAATGTCCCGCCAAAGCAGATCCTGCCGCACTTGCCGAGCTCGGACTTGCTGTGGTTGAGGACTGATTGTACTTTTGATTAACAACCGAATAACTGAAAAAGACAATAACCCGAATTAAAAATTCGGGTTATTGTCTTTTGGCTTTAATATAATCTGAGTTTATTTCTTACTATGACATGATCCGGACATCGGGCAGGAGCCGCAGTTGCATCCGCATGAACTCCGTCCTTTTTTCTTGTCTTTGACAACACTGATTATTGCAAGTGTAACAAGCACAATAAGAATTGCGCATACTATTATCAGTCCGATATTATCGCAGATCCATTTTAACATAGTGAATACCTCTTGTCCGATATAGGTATGAGTTATACTTTAACTTTCTCCGAAAGCTTGGTTGCTTCCTTGTAGGGACGTACAAGCATGTAAATCATATACGCAAGAATTATAACAGCGGCTATAAGGCTTATGATATTGAGTACAGCATTTCCGACGAGCAGCTTTCCGGTAAAGAGATTGCCGAACTGATTGATGAAGAGTGCAATGCAGTATGCAAATCCGCACTGGTAAAGTATAGCGAACCATGTCCATTTGGAATTATTCATTTCACGCTTGATTGCACCGATTGCGGCAAAGCAAGGAGCACAGAGAAGGTTGAATACAAGGAAGCTGTAACCTGTAATTCCCGTGAATGCATTTCCGATTGCCTGATATACGGTGCCGTCGCCGTTGCCGTAGAGAATACCGAGAGTTCCGACAATGTTTTCCTTTGCAACAAGTCCGGTAATGGATGCAACCGCAGCCTGCCAGTTGCCCCATCCGAGAGGCTTGAAGACCCAAGCTATTGCAGAACCGATAGCGGCAAGAATTGAATAGTCGATTTCGGACTCGTCAAGCATACGGAAGCTTCCTTCTACAAATCCGAAGTAAGTGGTAAACCAAACGAAGATTGTTGAAAGAAGGATGACCGTTCCGGCTTTCTTAATGAACGACCAGCCGCGCTCCCATACCGAGCGGAGAACGTTTGAAACGGTAGGCCAGTGATAAGCGGGAAGCTCCATTACGAAAGGAGCGGGCTCTCCGGAGAACATCTTTGTTTTCTTAAGGATTATACCCGAAACGATGATTGCAGCCATACCGATAAAGTATGCCGACGTTGCGACAATGGCGGAATTTCCGAAAAGTGCGCCGGCAATCATACCGATAAACGGAACCTTTGCGCTGCAGGGAATAAATGTTGTCGTCATTATTGTCATTCGACGGTCGCGTTCGTTTTCGATTGTTCTCGAAGCCATAATTCCGGGAACTCCGCAGCCTGTTCCGACAAGCATCGGGATAAACGATTTACCCGAAAGACCGAATTTACGGAATATTCTGTCGAGCACAAATGCGATACGGGCCATGTAGCCGCATGATTCGAGTATTGCGAGAAGCAGGAAAAGAACGAGCATCTGAGGTACAAATCCGATGACCGCGCCGACGCCGGCTACTATACCGTCAAGAATGAGTCCGGACAGCCATTCGGGACAAACGGGATTTTCGCTGTCAACCTTAAGTGCGTTGCTTATAATTACGGGTATACCCGGTACCCAAACACCGTAATCGGCGGCATCGGGTTCTTCAAATTCGGTGTTGGTCTCAAAATACGACTTTGCTTCAAGATATGTAACGGGGACATAATCGTCTGTTTTTTTGTCATTTTTAACCGATTCGGGAATTTCCGAATAGTAAACATAGTAATCGCTCTGCGCAAGTGTTTCTTCGTCCTCGATTGTTACCGTGCCGATTTGGTTGTCAGAATCGGGAACATAGTTCTTAATTTCTTCAAGAGCGGCTGCGGCGTCGAAATCATCGGCACTCGGATCAACTTCAACGAAAGCGTTAATCGCATTCAGCGAGTTTGTGTATTCTTCTGCTTTTTCATTGTATTCGGCGGTTCCGATTCCGAAAAGATGATATCCGTCACCGAAAAGTCCGTCATTTGCCCAGTCGGTTGCCGATGCGCCTACCGTTACCATCGAGATGTAATAAACAAGGAACATAACGGCGGCGAAAATAGGAAGGCCGAGCCAACGGTTGGTAACAACCCTGTCGATTTTATCCGAAGTTGACAGCTGACCTTTGTTCTTTTTCTTATAGCAGGCCTTGATTATCGATGCAATGTACAGATAACGTTCGTTTGTGATTATCGATTCCGCATCATCATCAAGCTCTGTCTCTGCGGCTTTTATGTCGTTTTCGATGTGAGAGAGCTTTTCACTGTCGATTTTCATCGATTCGAGAACCTTGCTGTC
>CAZHPU010000034.1:0-12713 GCA_964534435.1 uncultured Lachnospiraceae bacterium
TAAGGCTCTCGCAACCATAGAACGCGTAATTCCCTATCGATGTTACGCCGTCGGGGATTGTGATGCTCGTCAGACCCCCGCATTCTCTGAACGCACCGTCACCTATCGATGTTACGCTGTCGGGGATTGTGACGCTCGTAAGGCTTGTGCAGCCATTGAACGTACAGTCACCTATCGATGTCATGCTGTCGGGGATTGTGACGCTCGTCAGGCTTGAACAGCAATCGAACGTACCGTCGCCTATCGTTATTACGCTGTCGGGGATTGTGATGCTCGTAAGGCTCGTACAATTTTCGAACGCATAGTCGCCTATCGATGTCATGCTGTCGGGTATAGTGATGCTCGTAAGGCTTGAGCAGCTACTGAACGCACCATTACTTATCGTTATTACGCTGTCGGGGATTGTGATGCTCGTCAGCCTCCCGCAACCATAGAACGTGTACGCGTCTATCGATGTTACGCCGTCGGGGATTGCGACGCTCGTAAGGCTCTCGCAACCATAGAACGCGTAATTCCCTATCGATGTTACGCCGTCGGGAATGACAACGTCGCCGCCGTTTCCGACATAGTCGTACAAAACATTACGAACAATAACGAATCCATCCGAATCGGCAAGTCCCATGCAACTCGCGAACGCACCGTCACCTATCGATGTTACGCCGTCGGGTATAGTGATGCTCGTAAGGCTCTCGCAACCATAGAACGCGTAATTCCCTATCGATGTTACGCTGTCGGGGATTGTGATGCTCGTCAGACCCCCGCATTCTCTGAACGCACCATTACTTATCGACGTTACGCCATCGGGGATTGCGACGCTCGTCAGACCCCTGCATGCTCTGAGCGCACCGTAACCTATCGATGTTATGCTGTCGGGAATGACGACATCGCCGCCTTGACCTTTATATTCTTTCAAAACACCGTTTTCGATTATAAAATCGTCTGCATTATTCATAATTTTATCTCCTTACAGTTGATGCTTTTTGTATACTTTATCATAATATCATTATACCCCCCCGCGCATTGCGATAACAAGTTATTTTTATTTTATTTACAATTTGTTTACAACCAACGTAAAAGACCGACACCCCCGAAAATCGGGGATGTCGGTCTTTTATTTGGAGCAGGCGACGGGAATCGAACCCGCGTATCCAGCTTGGGAAGCGGGCACTCTGCCATTGAGTTACGCCTGCACTCCGCAGCGTTATTATAACAGCATTTTCGCAAAATGTCAATAGCATTTTATGCTGCCCGACACCGCGGATTTTTGATTTGAGCGAAACCGTGAGATTTGTCCGTCCCCGTCTGTGAAAAGTCGCAGTCGAATATGTCCTAAATATTCAGAAACACAATCGAGGTTATTCCGACGGCAATGGTGCAGGCTTTGGAAAATGTGAGTTTTTCACGGAAAAACGCGAGTGAAAAGATTGAAACCGCGACGCAGAGTCCTCCGTTTACAAACGGATAGAGCAGCGCCGCAGGCAGCTCTGTGCTGAGCCGCATCAAAACGGCGTTTCCGACGAAGCTGCCGAGTCCGGCGCATACAACAAACAAAACGCAGAGCGGCGAAAGGCGAAACGCCGATTCCGCGTTTTCATCGGAGCCGTCTTTTCGTTTCAATGCAAATGCCAGAGCAAGCACAACGGCGGCGGTGAGGTATGCGATTCCCATAAATCCGCTGCCGTCGGCGTCGGGCTGTGCCAGTTTATACTGCTTCTGCAATACCGCCGTGATTCCGTTTGAGAAAAATCCGATAAGAACGAAAACAAACCACAGAAAGCCCGCTTTTTTTCGGCTATCGTCCGATTTACCCTGAAACGCACTCAAAACAAAGGTGGCAATAAGCAGTGCAAATCCGATTTTCTGAAAAAGTGTCACATTTTCGTTCAGCAGCATACAGCTGTATACGACGGGAATGATTACACTGCTGTTTTCTATGACGCTTGTCAGCGACATCGGACCGATTTCATAGCAAAACGCCGAAAAGAGCGATGCCGACGCGAAAAAGACACCGAACAGCATTGCCATAACGAGATGTGCGGCGGAGAGCTGCAGCCGCATACCCGCCTTTATGAAATAGGCGGCGGCGCCGACAAAGCAGAAGAGCGACTGAAAGAGGCAGATATCCCGTTTGCTTTTCGAGCATTTGAGCTGAAAGGCGCGTGTTGATATGCTTGTCGCCGAAAAGGCGGCTATCGACAGAATTATAAGAACTATATTCATTGACCGTGTTTCTCCAGCCATTTATTTCTGAGCGCCGCCGATTCCTCGTCGGTGATTATTCTTTCGGGATATGACGAACACGGGAGCAGCTGATCGCCCGCGACTTTCGGATCGGTGCAGGCGCGGTCGTTTCTGTAAGCGTCTCTTTCTTCGGGATTGCGCAGATTCGGTACTTTTACGGGACGGTTGCCGTTCAGAATCGATCTGAACGCCAAAATTCCGCAGATTCCCATATCAACCGCTTGATATACATCTATTGCCCATTTGCCGTCGGGTCTGCCCAGAATTTTCTCGATAAAGAAGTGCGTGGGATAGAAATCGCTTCCGCCGTGACTGTTTATACTGCTGCCTTCCTTATCGGCGACCGCCACGAACGATTTCGGCTCGTATGTTTCGGAGCTTCCGTGGCAGGGTGTATCGCCCTCGATATAGCAGGTCACATGACCGTCGTCTGCAACCGTGCCGAGATAGCCTTTTTTGCCGTAAAGTTCGTATGTGGTATGCGCGGGTTCGCGTTTGAGCGGTCCGTGAATACTCTGCACGATTGCTCCGTTATCGAGAGTAACCGTTTCGATTCCGCTCGCATGACCGCCCGCGTGGCCGAGCTTGTAGAATCCCTCAATAGGCGGATTTTCGAATCCGACAACCTGAACGGGTCTGCGGCCGGTCATCATGATTATCGGGCCGAGCGAGTGCGTGCAGTAGAATGTGGGCACAAGATGGTTTCGCCAGTGATCCTTGTCGCCGTAGGTTATATCAAGCCAAATTTCGGAACAGTCGTGTATATATTCGCATTTGGCGTAGTCGACCTCGCCTATATCGCCGTTTTGATAGCGCCGCCACATCTCGAAAGTCTTATTCATATAGCAGTAGTTTTCGGCATAGGTATATACAAGTCCGGTCCGCTCGACCGTCTCGATAAGTTCAACCGCCTCCGCCATTGTCTGGCTCGGCAGCACCTCGCTCATAACATGTTTGCCCGCATTCAGCGCACGAACCGCAAATGTCGCGTGTTCGGTCGCATAGTTCGCAAGCACAACCGCGTCCATATCATAGGCGATAAAATCGTCAAAATTGTTGAAACATTTGATTTCGTGACCGAGCTTTTCGGCTTTTTCTTTTGCCTGAGCGAGCAGCGGCTCATAGCGGTCGCAGACCGCCACGAGTTCGGCGTCGGGATGATGAAGCAGCACCTCAATCATCGTATTTCCGCGAAAGCCTCCGAAAACTCCGATTCTTAATTTCTTTTGCATATTCTTGTCTCCTTTATTGACACAGCATGAAAAATATTGTAAAATATTACCGATGACAGTTCACCGATAATCAAGTATAGCACATCGAAATCTTTTTGTTCATGTACAAACATACCAATTATTCGGAGGGGTTTTTGTGAAGAATTACAATTTGACCGAAATTGCGCGTCTTTCGAATACAACTCCGTCCACCGTCAGCCGTGTGCTCAATCACTGCGGCGGAATCGACGACTCCACTCGCGAGCGTGTTTTCAATGCCGCCGACTCGCTTTCGGCGGTAAAAGAGGGCGTCGGCAGCTGCGATTTGTATTTTATTGTTCCCGAAGTTCCGAATTTTTTTTGGAAAGAGAAACTTTATTCGGGACTTTTGAATGTAGACAGCAGATTCAACTGCAAATACAATATTTATTCGGGGCTCGGCGGCAAAACCGTTCTGCGCTATCTTAAAGAGGCCGAGGAAATGCGTGCAAGGGCGGTTATAGCGGTCTGCGGACAGTCGGATGATGCCCGCGCGATGCTCGAAAAGCTGTCCGAACATTCTCTTGTCATTCTTCTCTCCGAATATTCGGACATCACAAACACCTTCTATATCGGAAGCGACGCCGAACGCGACGGCTTTCTTATGGGCGAATATTTCGCCGCCCATTCAAGCGGCAGACCGGTAATTTTCACCGATTCGGGAAACCGCAACTGCAATGCGCGCGTCCGCGGATTTTCGAAGGCCGCCGATCTCAAAAATGCGGTCAAAATCGAGCTGCCCGCTTACAATAAGACATTTCCCGCCAAAACGGCGGCGCTGCTCAGTTCGCTTCCCGCGTCCGACCGTTATTCGGTTTACTCATCCGACGGTGTTTTGGACGAAATCAAACTCGCCGCAAAAAAAGCGGGCATTTACGAAAAATGCGAATTTTTCGGACACGATTTGCGCTGTTCTCCCGACAAAAAGCAGAATGCCGTTCGCGCCGCGGTCAATCAGAAAGCCGAAACGCAGGCGAGACGGGCGGTTGCCGCCGCGGAGGAATATCTGAAATACGGACTGTTCCCCGAATCGAAAAACACATATGTTCCGTCCGAGCTTGCCGTATACAATGCGTAATTTGACACAGCCGCGCATATTGAAAAGCCGAAAAGAGCGGTTTCGCTCTTTTCGGCTTTTTGTTTATTTCTTTTTTTCCGAGCGCATCGAAAGTCCGATTCTGCCCTTTGCGACATCAACCGAAATCACGCGGACATTCACGATATCTCCGACTTTAACGACCTCGGACGGATGATTTACCCGTCTGTCGGCAAGCTGCGAAATATGAACGAGTCCGTCCTGATGTATGCCTATATCGACAAACGCGCCGAAATCGGTAACATTTCTGACCGTTCCTTTAAGCTCCATACCGACGGTAAGGCTTTCTATTCCGAGAACATCGGTGCGGAGCAGAGGCGCGGGCAGTTCGTCTCTGGGATCTCTGCCCGGCTTTTTGAGTTCCTTAACGATATCGGCAAGCGTCGGCTCGCCGACACCGAGTCTTTCGGCAAGTACCGACAGACCGATTTCATCGATTTTCGCATCAAGCGCCTCGAATTTGTCGGCAGAATATGACTTTCCGAGCACCGCGGTGTCGATTCCGCATTCGGCAAGCAGACCTTTGGCGGCATCATAGCTTTCGGGGTGAACACCCGTGCGGTCGAGATAGTTTTTGCTTTCGGCGACACGCAGAAATCCCGCGCACTGCTCATAAGCCTTCGGCCCGAGTTTCGGAACTTTTTTGAGTTCGGCACGCGAGGTGAAGGCGCCGTTTTCATCACGGTAAGCGACGATATTTGCGGCAACCGTCTGGCTGATTCCCGAAATTCTGCGCAGCAGAGAGGGAGATGCGGTGTTCAGATCGACACCGACCGCGTTTACGCAGTCCTCGACCACGCCGTCAAGCGCGTCCGAGAGCTTATTCTGCGGCAGATCGTGCTGATACTGTCCGACACCGATTGCCTTAGGATCGATTTTCACAAGTTCGGCAAGCGGATCCTGAAGTCTTCTCGCAATCGAGATTGCCGATCTCAGGTTGACATCGTATTCGGGAAATTCTTTTGCGGCAAGAGCGGATGCCGAATAAACCGACGCGCCCGCCTCGCTGACCACCATATATGCGGTTCCCGGAAATTCTTTGACCATTTCGGCGGCGAAAATCTCGGTCTCGTGAGATGCTGTGCCGTTTCCGACCGCAATTATCTGAACGCCGTATTTCTTTATCCACGCGCGTATGAACGATTTTGCCTGCTCGACACGCTTGAATTCGGGAACCGGATTTATGACGCCGGTGTCAAGCACCTTGCCGGTCTGATCGACGACCGCGCATTTACAACCCATACGGTATCCGGGATCGAGTCCGAGCGCGATTTTGTTTTTAACCGGCGGCTGCATAAGCAGCTGACGGAGATTGAGTGAGAACACTTTTATCGCCGAGTCTGACGCGTTGTCGGTCAGCTCGTTTCTGATGTCGCGTTCGATTGACGGGAATATCAGACGGTCATAGGCGTCTTCCGCCGCCGTCTTAACGAGTTCGGTACAGGGCGAGCCTTCTTTTATGTGGATTGACGAGATTATATTCATCGCCTTCGCACGGTCGAAATCAATGCCGACTTTCAGCATATCTTCTCTCTCTCCGCGGTTGACGGCGAGAATCTGATAGCCCTTTATACCGCTGATCGGTGCCGAGAACGAGCGGTAGGTCTCATAGACTCCGAGATCGGCGGCATCACCCGATGCGGTGATTTTGCCGTTCATGAAGCAGACATAGCGCACTCTTCCGCGAACATTCGCGTCATCCGAAATCATTTCGGCGATTATATCGGACGCTCCCGCAAGAGCATCTTCAACCGTTTCCACTCCGAGCTCGGAGTTTATATAGTCTTTTGCAAGCTCTTCGGGCGGCAGAGATTTTTTGTCCTGAGCGTATATCGCATCGGCGAGCGGGGAAAGACCTTTTGCCTTTGCTACCGAGGCACGCGTTTTGCGCTTCGGTCTGTACGGGCGGTAGATATCTTCAAGTTCTGTAAGGGTACGCGCGCCGTCAAGTGCCGCCGCGATTTCGTCGGTCATAACTCCCTGCTCGGTGATGGCGTTCGTGATTTTCTCGCGCTGTTCCTCAAAACTGCGGAGATATTTGAGCCTTTCATCGAAATCACGCAGTACCTGATCGTCAAGCGATCCGGTTTTTTCCTTGCGGTATCTCGCGATAAACGGAATGGTGTTTCCTTCGTCAATAAGAGTTATGATGTTGTCGACTACGGTGTCCGAGAGTTTCAGCTCTTCGGCAAGTGTTTTTCTTATATCCATGCTGATTTCCTTTTATCTTGTCCTTTTCATATATTATCTTGTTTGCTTTTTGAAATTCATACGCGCATACAGATTTTTTCTGACTATCTCGAAGCAGACAATCAGCGCGAGAACGGTGAGAAGCCATGACACGGGGTAGCAGATAAAGAGCATAAAGAGTTTCGCGAACTCATCTGTTGTCGAATACCACGCGTAGACCGTATTTATCCAGAGGATACGCGAGCCGCAGGCACCGACCATCGCGATAATCATCGGAGCAAGCGAGTTGCCCATACCGCGTATGCATCCGGTAAACGAATCCATGATTCCGCACAGAACATAGGTTGTGCTGATGATTGTCATTCTCACGATTCCGTATTCGATCGCAAGCGGATTTTCGGTGCAGTAGATTCCGAGCAGTTCGCGCCTGAAAATCATGGCAAACGCTCCGAGCAGACCGCCCGTAATCGTAACGAGCAGCATACATGACATCATAACCTTGCGGATGCGTTCGGGATGTCCCGCGCCGACATTCTGCCCGACGAAGGTAACCGCGGCGTGATAGTAGGAGTTCATGCTCACATAGATGAATCCCTCGATATTCGATGCGGCGGTGCATCCCGCCATCGCGATTTTGCCGAAAGCGTTTACCGACGACTGTATGACGACATTCGAGAGTGAAAAGACTGTTCCCTGAAGTCCTGCGGGAATACCCACGCGGAGCAGCTTTATGAATTCGTGCTTATGTATGCGGAGTTTCGACGGTACAAGTCTGTATGCGCCTTTCGCTCTCATAAGGAAAATCACGACAAGGGTTGCCGACAGCGCCTGCGAAATTACGGTCGCGTAGGCAACTCCGTCAACGCTCATTCCGAGAACTATGACGAAAAAGAGGTTGAGAAAAACATTCAGCACACCCGAAATTGCAAGAAAGATAAGCGGATGTTTGGTATCTCCGATTGAGCGGAGTATAGACGCGCCGAAGTTATAGATCATCATAATCGGCACGCCGATGAAATATATTCTCATATAGAGTGTCGACAGATCAATGACATTATCGGGAGTTGCCATCCAGCCGAGGAAGGTGCGCGCGCCGACAAATCCGATGATGCCGAACATAATTCCGCCGATTACACTCACAAGCATAGACGTATGAACTACGTCGGACAGAACTTTGTCGTTTTTCTCTCCGTAGGCGTGCGCAACAGATACCGATGCGCCGACCGACAGACCTGTCATAAGATTGACGATAAGATTGATAAGCGCGCCCGTCGAGCCGACCGCCGCAAGCGCGGCGTCTCCCGAAAAGCGGCCGACCACAATCACATCGGCGGCGTTGAAAAGAAGCTGAAGCACGCCCGACGCTATAACGGGCAGCGTATACAGAAGTATTTTCAGCAAAAGCGATCCTTTTCCGTCAACAAGACTGTTTTCGGCAGTCGCGGTACTCTCTTTATTTTCGGATAATGCTTCGTCCATATTTTTGTTCTCTCTTTCGGTAATAAGCCCGTCAGGCAGGCGGCAGGCATATATCATGCCTCGGTATTTTTTCCGTCGAAAAAAGCGGCAGAAGTTCTTCGAGCTTTACAGGCTCGGGGCTCTCGGTAAATCCGAGCGCGGCGGCAAGGATTCCGATTATCGGTTCGGGACATTTGTATTTTTCTCTGAGCGCGCCCATGTCAAGGTCTTTATCGCGCTTTGAAAGCCGCCGTCCGTGGGAATCGGTCAGAAGCGGCACATGATAATAATCGGCGGGCGGTTCAAGCCCCAGCACGCCGAAAAGCCAGAGCTGACGGGGAGTTGACGACAGAAGGTCGCGTCCGCGGAATATTTCGGTAACTCCCGAAAGTCCGTCATCGACGGTAACGGCAAGCTGATAGGCATAGACGCCGTCGGCTCTGCGCACGATGAAATCTCCGCAGTCGGCGGCGAGATTTTCGCAAAAAGGGCCGAATATGCGGTCGTTGAACGAAATCGTCTCATCGGGCACATGCACCCTCATTGACGGATGCGCACCGGGAGGCGGCAAAATTCCCTTTTGATAGTTTTTATAGCATTTGCCCGAATAAATATAGCTGCCGTCGCTGTCATGCGGAGCGGTCGCGGCGTGCAGTTCGGCACGCGAGCAGATGCATGGATAGACAAGTCCTTTTTCTTTAAGGATTCCGAACGCCTTTTCGTAGATCGGCGAACGTGCCGACTGCAGGTCGGCTCTGTCATATCCGCCGTCAAATTCAAGTCCGAGAAAATTCAGATCGTCTATAAGTATTTCGGTATTTTCTTCCCATCCGCAGCGGTATGTATCGAGATCCTCGATACGGAGTATGACTTTTCCGCCTTTCGATCTTGCCGACAGCCATGACAGCAGCGCGCACATCACATTCCCGAGATGCATGCGTCCGCTCGGTGTCGGCGCAAAGCGGCCGACTGTTTTATTTTCGTTCAAAACAGTCACCCTTTCTGAGCCAAATGTAAAAATTATCGGCGCGTGCCTTGTGATTTTAACATAACGGGCGCGAAATGTCAAGTGAAAAAACGCACACCGACACCTTATATCAAAATATCGAAAATCACTTTTTCAGAGCTTCGCCGCGCCAGACTCCGACCGAATAGCCGGTGACTCTCTTAAATGTGTTCATAAAATGATGCTCATCGCAGAATCCGAGCAGTTCGGCGACTTCCTTGACCGATTTTCCGCTGACCGACAGCATATCCTTCGCCGCCTCGATTTTTCTGCTTGTCAGATACTGCTTCGGCGTAACCCCGTATTTGGCGGTAAACATTCTGTTGATATGTCTCTGCGAATAATGCTCGTATTCGGATATATCCTCGATACGGATTTTATAGAAAGGCGTCGAATCTATCATCTTCTTTACCCGCTCGGCAAGATCGTCGCTCGATCTGTCGCTGTAACTAATCGCCTTGTACATCGCCGCCATAATATCGACTATCTGATGAATTGTCTGTCTGTTTATCTCGTATGCGTCAAGCATATCCGATTTCGACACGATATTCATTATCGCGCGGAATTTAAGTTCGGTATTTGTATTCGTGATTATCACGGGATTTTCGTCTCTGTCGAATCCGTTGAGTGCGGTGAGCGAGTCCATAATCTGCCCCGCGCAGTTTATCCACATCTTTTTCAGCGGATCGTCGGGCGACGAATAGTATACACATTCGGTGTTCTTCTTTATTAAATAACTGTCTCCCGCTTTCAGCGTATAGGTTTTATGTTCGGTTTCGAGAGTTCCCGTTCCCTTCTGCACATATTCGAGCACATAAAGATTTTTCAGAAACTGATCCCGTTTGCTGCGCGAAATGAGATATTCGGGATTCGGATAGGTCACTCCCGCCTCGAGTATCAGAAAGGGTACTCCGGTCGCCTGACGGTCATAGTTCGAGAATGCAACCTCTTCGCTGCCGAAAACGTTGTGGAGTTCGTTCAGCTTATCGAATTTTCTTGCCGGAGCCGTTTCGTATATTTTATTTTCACTGCCGCCGTCCATTTTCACAACCGTCCTTTTTATGCTTTTGTCTTTATTGTTTCGATATTTTTCAATGCGAAAAATCAAGCGGATACTGTTTTGTGAGCGTTCTGAGCTCCTGAATCGTGCGGGGAGTATAACCCATATATGGCTGCATCACTCCGACATTGTATGCCTCTATATGATACCCCTTGATTCTTTCGAGTCTTGTATACGCATCGGAGCAGATTTTCGCTTCATAAGAGTTATGGACGTGACCGTATATGTGGACCGTGCCCGGCTTCTGCATATCGCGGAAGGACAGAATCGGATAATGCGACATCACGACCTTGCCGCTTTCGGTTATGATTTCGAGATAATCGTAAACCTCTTCGAATGCGTATTTGAGATCGGTTCCGTTGTCATGGTTTCCGCGAATGAGAATTTTGTGTCCGCGCAGACGTTCGGCAATCGACATAAGATCTCCGCCCATTCCGAATGAAAAATCACCGACGACATAAACGGTATCTTCGGGCTTTACCGCGCTGTTCCAGTTTTTTATCATGGCATCATTCATTTTATCGACATCGATAAACGGTCTGCCGTCATATCCGAGACATTTTTTATCGTAGAAGTGAGTATCGGCAATATAAAAATTCATATAAGGCTCCAAACTTGTTTTTCATTTGTGTAAATTTCAGCTGTCACATACGTCGATATTATACAATAAATGTCCGAAAATTGCAAGTATTTTTGAATTTATCGGGATATTTTCAAACATTTTTCGATTCTTCGTCGGGGTAAATCACAGCTCATTGCAAATATCTATTGACAATCGGTACTGTTTTATACTATAATATGGGTATGTCAATATGCAAAATCAACAAACAGTTCAAAAATCGGACGGAAAGCGAGATTCGGTCGTAATGAAACACACATTCGGCGGCGGAACACACGTAAAAGAATACAAATACACATCCGACAGGGAAATTGTCGTAATGCCCGCACCCGACACGCTGTCGGTTTTACTTTCTCAGCATATAGGCGCACCCGCGAAGCCGATTGTGTCTGTCGGCGATTATGTGCGCATGGGGCAGATGATTGCCGATGTGCAGTCTGGAATGGGCTGTCCCGTACACTCACCCGTATCCGGAAAGATTGCGGCATTCGGCAGCATGGAGATTTCGGCGGGCAGACAGGTTGAATTTATAAAGATAGAAAACGACAAAAAATACGAAAAAGATTCGTCTGTGACGCCGTTCGGTAAAAATCCCGAAGAGGCGGACGCGGCCGAAATCATCGAAGTCATACGCCGTGCGGGCATTTCGGGCAACGGCGGCGCGACCTTCCCGACATACGCCAAAATTCAGTCGGCAATCGGCAAGGCCGACACAGTCATCATCAACGGTTCCGAATGTGAGCCTTTTCTGACAGCCGACCACCGCATGATGTACGAACTGCCCGAAAAGGTGGTAGGCGGCGCGAAAATTCTTCTGCATGCCGTCGGCGCCTCGAAAGGGGTAATCGCAATCGAGGACAACAAGCCGGATGCCGTAACCGCGATGTCGATTGCGGCGGCGGGGAGCGGATTCGAGGTCGAGTCGCTTGCGACAAAATATCCGCAGGGCGACGAACGCCAGCTCGTATACGCGATAACCGAGCGTGAAATCCCGACCGGCAAGCTTCCCGCAGACGCGGGGTGCGTAATCTTCAATGTCGGCACCTGCGTTGCGGTTTACGATGCTTTTTACAGCGGAATGCCGATGATATCCCGTGTCGTTACGGTTGCGGGCGACTGCGTTCGCCATCCGTCGAATGTTCTGGCATATATCGGCTCGTCATACCGCGACATAATAGAATTCTGCGGCGGGCTCACCGAAGTCCCGAAAAAGCTCATCTGCGGCGGTCCGATGATGGGAACTACCGTTTCGTCTTTCGACAGACCGCTTACAAAAGGAAATTCGGGCATACTTCTCTTCTCCGAACGCTTCGCGGGCTCGCTCGGCGGTGACGAATCACCCTGCATCAGATGCGGGCGCTGTTCGTCCGCCTGTCCTATGAGGCTTATGACCAACTTAATCGTATCGAATGTAAAACGCGGACTTTTCGGCGATGCCGAAAAGCTCGGCATTATGAGCTGTGTCGAATGCGGTGCCTGCGCATACAACTGCCCCGCGCGTATTCCGCTTGTTCAGTATATGAGAGCGGGAAAAAGCTACATACGCTCACACAAAACTACGGGAGGATCAAACAGCACAAAATGAACGGCTTTTTAACTAACGGTAACTCGGTCGAATATCCCGAAATGCTTTCCGTGTCCTCCTCTCCGCATCTTCACCGCGGAGAAACGACGGCATCGATAATGTGCGATGTACTGATTGCGCTTGCGCTTCCGTCATTCTGGGGAATTTACAAATTCGGTCTGCGCGCTCTTATCATAATGCTTGTCTGTGTCGGATCGTCGATCTTTTT
>CAZHPU010000035.1:0-12615 GCA_964534435.1 uncultured Lachnospiraceae bacterium
ACTGAATCAGCTTTGTACTTCCTCTTGTTGTTCAATTTTCAAGGACCGATCCGCTACCCGCTCTCGCGGACAGCTCGATTATTATATCACCCCTCCACCACTTTGTCAATACCTTTTGGAAAAAAATTTAGGGAAATTTGAAAATTATTTCAAAACATAGAGGCAAACATAAAAACGGAAATGCAAAATGCCGATTCGGCAAGCGTCAACAACTTATATTTAATCATTTTTTTAAGAAATTCATTCATAATCGAAATACTCAACCTTTCTGCTCTAATTCGGTTAGTTACAGCTAACTGTATTTGAATTATACCATTTAATAAAATACTTGTCAATAGTTATATTGATATTTTATAAAAAAAAAACAGCTGCAAGATTTGTTTCCTGCAGCTGTTAATTAAGTCATTTCAGGTAAAAATTGCCATTGCAAGTGTTCCGACAGTCATCAGTCCCAATCCTAATCCTGACTTTGCATTCAGCTTTTCGCCGAATACAAAATATGAAAATGTAACTGTAAGCAAAAGACTCATCTTGTCAATAGGAACAACGACACTAACATTTCCGTTTTTTATGGCATAATAGTAGCATAGCCACGACGCTCCGGTTGCAAAACCGGACAAAATGATAAATACAAGCTCTTTTTTGTCAACTTTTTTTACGACATTTACTTTGCCTTTTATGAGAACAATCAACCATGCCATAAAAAGTACAACTACGGTTCTGATGGCAGTGCCGAGATTTGACTCCACATCTTTTATACCGATTTTTGCAAGTATTGATGTGGCGGCAGCAAATACAGCAGAGCCGACAGCATACGGAATATACTTTCGGCTGTTAACGTTTTGGACAACTTGCTTTTTTTCAATCATAAGCAGAGTGCCTACGCCTATAAGCATTGTTGCGACAAGTTTAACAGTCAGATTATCGGTTTCGCCAAAGCAAACTATTGCCAGAAGAACAGTCAATACTGTGCTCGATTTGTCAATAGGTGCGACTTTATTAACATCACCGATTGAAAGAGCCTTAAAATAACATATCCAAGAGGCACCTGTCGCAAATCCTGAAAGTATCAGAAAAAGCAAAGATTCTGCCGATATTTTCGAAATTGAGGACTGTGAGCCCACAATGAATACCATTATCCATGAAAAGGCCAAAACAACAGCGGTGCGAATTGCGGTTGCAACATCGGAATCGGTTTTACGTATACCGCATTTGGCGAGAATAGCTGTAAGTGCGGCAAAAAACGCAGAGCCGACAGCGGCAATCAGCCACATGATTTGAACATCTTCTTTCTATGCCATATTGCCACTTATCAAAAGCGGAAAATCTCAGCAGTTTTCAAACATTGTCGCAAGCTTACGTGCAACGTTTGACATATTTTGAATTCCGTCCATAATATTATCGCTATTGTACGCGTTAAGATAGTGATCGGCTTCCAATGTGAAATATCCGTTATAGCCTATTTCTTTAAGAGCTTTTACGATAGCCTCAAAATCAATCTGCATCGAGAACGGAATCTCATGGGAATCATGCCATCTGTCATTATCGTGAATATGCAGAGCGGCAAGTCTCTTGCCGAGTGCGCGAATCATTTCGGGAGCCGATGTACCGAGTCCCTTCATCTCGGCATGTCCAATATCAAGGCAAGCCACAAGATAGTCATCGTTTACAGCATCAAGATGTGCATTAAAGCTTTCGGGAGTTGCGCAAGCAGCAAATACCGCATGGTCCTGCTCGCGATTCCAGTTCCACATATTTTCGGTCGCGATTTTAACATTATACTCTTTTGCAAAAGGAAGAAGTTCATTGAACATTTCGGCATTTGCTTCGGGCGATTTGTTATTATCAGGATGAATTATGCAAATATTGCCTCCGGCTTCTGCAGTGCATTCGATTGCGCGTTTCAGATAATCGCGGATTTCTTTAACATTAACGGGAAACGGTGCATGTGACTGATTGCATACGATTCCGTTATCAAGTCCTATTTGCTTTAATTCTCTTGCGAATTTAAGATACTCGGACGAGTGGAGCGGATGATCCGATTCAACCACCTTTCCCTTTCCCCAATCGAATTTTACCATGTCAAACATAGAAAAATCCCAAGCGTCAAAGCCTGCTTTTCCTATGTATTCAACAGCCTTTCTTTCGCCAATCTTACGGGAAGCAGAACCGATTTCAGTTGAAGTTTTCATTTGATTTTCTCCTTATTTATTTTTGATATATAAAATTATCCGATTTACAAAATGTAAACAAAAAATTCGGAAAATTCAAAACATACAGCAAATTATTTTGGAAGCTTTACATTGGCATTTACTTCATCGGGATCTTTATACGTGGGAACAACTTTCTTCAGAGCGTCTTTGGCGTTTTTTTCATCGCCGCTGTTTAATGCATCGCGTAAAATATTCAACTTAAAGGTTAATTCATCCGGCGAAATCGGATTGTCGTGCTCCACGAAAATCAGCTCGTTTTCCGTTTTATAAGTTGATTCCGATTTAATAAGCAGCTCCTCATAGAGTTTCTCACCGGGGCGCAGACCTGTCTCTACAATATCTATGTCTTTATACGGTTCATATCCGCAAAGGCTGATCATATTTTCGGCAAGTGTCAGTATTTTTACGGGCTTACCCATATCAAGTACAAACAGCTCACCGCTTTTTGCCATCGCACCCGACTGAAGCACAAGTCGGCTTGCCTCGGGAATTGTCATAAAATAGCGAATGATTCTTTTATCTGTAACAGTTACGGGTCCGCCGTTTATAATCTGTTTTTTGAAAAGAGGCACCACAGAGCCCGCACTGCCAAGTACATTTCCGAAACGTGTTGCACTGAATTTTGTGTTTGATGATATTTTGCTGTGACAGAGCACAATCATTTCACACATACGTTTGGTTGCACCCATAACATTTGTGGGATTTACTGCTTTATCGGTCGAAACCATAACATATCTTTCGACATTATACTTTTCCGAAAGCTCCACGGTATTCAATGTACCGAAAATGTTGTTTTCAATGGCTTCAAGGCAATTATGTTCCATAAGCGGAACATGCTTATGAGCGGCGGCATTTACAACAACATCGGGATGATATGATTGAAACACGCGTTCGAGAGCAACCCAATTACATACGGAAAGAATTTCAACTCTTATATCGATTTTGCCTTTATACAGAGCTATAAGCTCCTGCTGCAAATCGTAAGCACCGTTTTCGTATATATCAAGTATAATAATTTGTTTGGGTTTTGCGGTGGCAAGCTGTCTGCACAGCTCACTGCCGATAGATCCTCCGCCGCCGGTCACAAGAACAACCTTACCGCTGTAACATTCGATTATATTTTCATCGGAAAAGTCAATCTCGGCGCGAGGCATCAAGTCCTCTATGTCAAAATCGCGCAATCGGCGTTTGACACCCGCACTTTCGATAATGGGATAATCGTATATTCTTACCTTACAGCCGTAGTTTTTATAAAGCTCGTAGAGCTTCTTCTTTTTTTCAACGCTGATTTGAGGCAGAGCCAAAATAAATTCACTAATCGAATATTTATCGACAAGATCACGGCTCACCGATTTTTCATCAAAAACAGACAGTCCGAGAATCTGTCGGCCGATTTTTTCCTTATCGGTATCTACAAAAAATTTCGGTTCGAGAGAAGAATACTTTCCCGCAAGAAGCTCCTGAGCAAGCATAACTCCAACCTGCCCTGCGCCGACAATGGCTACATTGACGCGGCTCGAATTAACATCATCATTAAGCTCCACTCTGCCCAGACTTACGATTTTTACAATACGATTAAGTATATTGCCGATGGGTGTATGTTTTTTGCAGCATTTATATGCATATCCGTAAAAAAGACGAATAGCAAGTGTACAGAGAAGCGCAACACAAGCATTGGAAACAGATCTCGAAAAAGAAGTCCACGGAATCAAATGCAAAAGCTGAAGCAAAAAAAATGTCAGATACGCAAAACCGTCAGATATAAGAAGGCGAATATAGCTTCTGACATCACCGTAACGCCAAACCTGATTATATATCTTAAAGAAAAAACGATAGAGAAAAGTTATACCGCAGTATGCAAACGAAAGTAAAAGCATATCCGACAGCTCGGACTGCTCACTTTTTCCGCAAAATACGAAAAACACAATACCGACGACAGCCAAAATAATAAAATCATAAAATATAATCAAATAAGTATTGCTGCTGTTTATCCTTGGCCTCTTGATATTATTTTCTTCGTTTTTCTTAGATAATCTATTCATTAAGATAAATCTTCCTCAAATATGAATTATCGGTGATGTCTTATATCAATGCAATCAAGACTCTCATAATAGATTAAATCGTCACCGATTAAATTAAATTTTACGCCGTCTGTCTCGACAATATTGACAGCACAGTTTTTCGGAACATGACCATGCCAGAAATCCCGTTTATTTTCATAGATAAAGTTAAGCATCGCACGCATTGCACATCCGTGAGTCGACACCAGAACAGTCGAATATTGACGGTTGCGGCCTATCTCTCGCAAAAAATTCTGTGTTCTGTCGCAAAGTTCGGATATCGTTTCACCGCCCGGAAATCCGCCGAAAGCAAATGTATCGTCATAAAACAATCGGAGTTTTTCGGGAGGCAGTTCTTTACTTTCTTTACCGAATTGTTTACCTTCCCATTCGCCGGCGTTGATTTCTTTCAGTCTGTCATCGATATTTATGTGTGTCAAATCGTTTCCGCTGTTTTTCAATATCAATTCACAGGTTTTATATGCTCTACGAAGTGGGCTGGAAAATGCCGCATCAAATTGTACATTCGACAATTTTTGTCCTGTTACAACAGCTAAATGCTCACCGTACTCATTCAGTGGGTAATCTGCCCAACCTTGAAGAATGCCCTTTGCGTTGGCTTCTGTCTCACCGTGTCGGATGATATAGATTCTCATCTGATAATTCCTCGTGCTATTTAACTTTTGCTATTTTACCACAGTCCGAACAAAATGTCAACAGAACAGAATTTTTAATTTAAGATTTGTAAAAAATTATGAATATTCTCCAATTCATTTTCGCCGATGCATACTATTCCGTTTTCGGATAATATCTGCGCGGTAATTCCTTTACCGTCAACAAGCTTTCCCGAAAAAGTTCCGTCATAGACATATTTACAACCGCACGACGGGCTTTTTTCTTTAAGTACGGCAAATTTACAATCATGTGTTTGGGCGATTTCAAGAGCATGCAATCCGCCTTTCTCATAAGCCTCGGTAACGTCCCTTCCCTCGCTGTTTATCACTCTGTCGCCGACTATTTCAGCCGGAGGGCGAGGAATCGGGAGTCCTCCGTCACATTCGGGACAAATCGGTATAAATTTTATATAATCGGCAGAATCGCAAAATTTCATTATTGCTTGGCAGGGTTTGCTCTTGCCGTCATAACGGCAGGTGGCGCCGAGAAGGCAAGCACTTACCAATATATTTATCATATTTATAATATACACCTCAATCGAATAAAGCAAAGAGCTCAAAGATATTAAAAAGGTCTGCCTTGCGGCAGACCTTTTTATCACAAAATCAGTGAATAATGCACTTTTCTGTATCTTTATCGAAAATATGAACTCTCGAAGCATCGATGCAAATCTTAATCTGATCGCCGCTTCTTGTCTGAGACTGCGGAGGAACGCGGGCAATAAGGTTCTGATCGCCGGCAGTCATATAAAGGTAAATTTCATTACCCATAAGCTCGGTGACATCAACGCTTGCCTCAACTACGGTATCGGGAGATGCATTGACATAAGATGCATCATCATGCAGACATTCGGGACGAACGCCGATAATAACTTCTTTACCGATATAATCTTTCAGTGCGGGATCATTTGCCTTTTCTGCGGGAAGTTTCAGCTCACAAATAACCGCCGGTTTGTCCTTCTGCTCCTCAACTCCCCAATGAACAATAACATCGCCGTTTCTCTGTACGAGAGTAGCATCAATAAAGTTCATCTGAGGCGTTCCGATAAATCCGGCAACAAAGAGGTTGCACGGGAAATCATAAAGTTTCTGAGGAGTATCAACCTGCTGGATAAGTCCGTCTTTCATAACAACGATACGTGATGCCATTGTCATAGCCTCGACCTGGTCGTGCGTAACGTAAATGAATGTTGTTCCGAGTCTCTTGTGAATCTTTGTGAGCTCAGTTCTCATCGTTGCACGAAGTTTTGCATCGAGGTTTGACAGAGGTTCGTCAAGAAGGAATACCTTAGGATTACGGACTATTGCACGTCCGAGCGCAACACGCTGTTTCTGACCACCGGAAAGCTGTTTGGGGCGACGGTCAAGAAGGTGAGTAATATCAAGAATCTTTGCGGCCTGTTCAACCTTTCTCTTTATTTCTTCCTTCGGAACTTTACGAAGTTTAAGACCGAATGCCATATTATCGAATACGGTCATATGAGGATAAAGAGCATAGTTCTGGAAAACCATCGCAATATCACGGTCTTTCGGCGCAATATCATTTACAAGCTTATCACCGATGAAAAGCTCGCCTTCGGTAATTTCTTCCAGACCGGCAATCATACGAAGAGTGGTCGATTTGCCGCATCCCGAAGGACCGACGAAAATAATAAATTCCTTGTCTTTGACTTCAAGGCAGAAGTCGGATACGGCGGTAACTCCGCCCGGATATTTCTTATAAATGTGTCTGAATGATAAGCTTGCCATTTAACAGCCTCCTGATTTTAATCTGACTATCGGTAAATTCTTTACTGCTGTTTATTTTAACAAATAATTGTGAACAATTATAGAGTTTTACTCTACAAAATTTACGATTTATTTTTGTGCATAATACATAACAATTTAGCCGCAGAAATTCATTTTCTCGATTTTTTCTTCTGCATTTTTTCTAATATATTAGATTTATATTAGATTTCAGCATTTGCCGTAAGATTCAAGAAGCTCGATTTCCTTATCCGTAAGAAATCTCCACTCGCCGAATTTAAGATCGTCATCAAGCGGAATTTCGGCAAAACTGATTCTCGAAAGTTTTCTTACCTGATTATGCACATATTCAAACATTCGCTTAATTTGGTGAAACTTTCCCTCGTGAAGAGTTATTTCTCCCTCGCAATCGGAAAGCCTTTTGATTTTGCAGGCTTTCGTAACTTTTCCGTCGAGCGGAATTCCGTTTTCCAGTGTGGCTATATCATCATTCGAATAAGGAAATTTAAGAAGAAATCTGTAAGTCTTTTCGCAATGAGACGCCGGTGAAAGAAGTCTGTGCGCGAGTGTTCCGTTATCGGTTATCAAAACAAATCCCGTTGTGTTTTTATCAAGTCTTCCGCACGGAAACAGCTGCATTCTTTTTTCTTTTTCGGGAAGGAGATCGATAACGGTCAGTCCGCCGTCTTCGGTTGCACAAACCGTTCCGACGGGTTTATTCATCATTATGTATGTATATCGTCTGTATGCGATTTTCTGCCCGTTTAAGCATACCGTCTGCTTCTCGGGATCTATATGTTTTGAAGGATCGGATTCGGTTTTTTCGTCTACGCTGACAGCGCCTTTACGGATATACTTCGACGCCTCCGATCTTGAAAGCGTACCCGTGACACTGAAGAATCGGTCCAGCCTCATATGCTCACTCCTTTTGATGCGTTCTAAAGAAAATACACTCGGTTACGAACTCTTTCGGTGAATTTATTGACAATCAATAAAAAAAACAGTATAATAAATGAAACGAAGGAAGGTGGCACGTTGAACACAAAAACAATATTTGCGTTTTTTTCGACATTTTTCGCAGTAGCTTTAGCTGCACTGCTACTCATAGGATGCGCAAAATCATTCAAAAACGATATTACACTGCTTTTTGTCACAAGCAATGAAATTTCAACATCAAAAAATACATCCGGCGAAAATCAAAGCACAGGGACAAATGTGCCGACAAAAAGCACAACCTCTCGCGATGTTTTCGAAAGCACTCCTATAACTTCATTAACATCATTTCCGACAACCGACATCAGACCCGATACATCGGATAAAGGCGGGGTATCCGATCAAAAATCCAAATCAACCACAAGTCGGGAACCTGTAACCTCTTTGTCAACTTCGTCTTTGCCGGACACTTCCGAACCGATTACAACCGAATCAAAGGTAAGCGATATTCCGAGCACGTCCGAAATATCTACGGACATTCGTACCGGTTATTCGACAGACTTGCCGATTACAACCGATACACCGGTAACATCACAGTTCGAAAGCACGTCAGCATCATATGCCATAACATCGGTCGGTTCCATTCCGCACACCGAATGGTAATTTCTTTCGAGCTTTCATTTACTCATAAACTGTCGAACACAATGATTTAATATAAAGCAGTCCGCAACACCCTTTCAGATGTCGCGGGCTGCTTTTATATAATCGTTTTTTCAAAAAGGAAAAATTACTTTTTCTTTCCGAACAAGCCTTTTTTCTCTTTTTCTTCTTTTTTGGGCTCTTCCGATTCGGCGGGTATTTCCGCTTTCGGTGCTTCCGTACTTACAACACCATTTGCAACTGCGGCGGGAACATCAACGCTCTTTATCGCCCACTTCATAATACGGATTCTGGTACGGTCGCGGCCTGTTTCTATCATGCAGGTTTCCTCTTTGATGCTGACAATCTTTCCGATAATACCGCCTACTGTGGTAATCTCGTCGCCGATCTGAAGGCTGTTGCGCATCTGAGCGGTCTCTTTTTCCTGCTTGCGCTGCGGACGTATCATAAAGAAGTACATGGCGACAAAAAGAACAGCCATCATTATAATAAATGTCCAGCTTGATCCTGTCGTTGTCGCGGTGTCGG
The DNA here is from genome assembly GCA_964534435.1 of uncultured Lachnospiraceae bacterium. GTDB lineage: Bacteria > Bacillota > Clostridia > Oscillospirales > CAG-272 > CAKSQF01. The sequence goes on from CAZHPU010000035.1 coordinate 8,815, forward strand.
TTGTACTTGTAAGCAAATAGATATAATTCATATTTTCTTCCTTCCAAACTTCGATTTTCACTTAGGTTGTATTATATCTTAACACTTGGCAAATATCAAGAGATTTTTCAAAAATTTAATTATACTTAACAATTTTGACGATGCCGTGCCGACATCGGTCATTTGTATAAGGTGTCATATTCGTCTTTTGTAATCGCGCAAACCGAAATGTCTTTATACTCGCCTTTGACAAACATTACCTGGCGGCCCGTTCCTTCGAATTTCATTCCGATTTTTTCCATTACTCTGTGGCTGGCTTCGTTTTCGGGCATAAATTTTGCTTCAATCCGATTAAGACTCAATATATCGAATCCGAACTTTACGACACGCTTCGCCGCTTCGGTAGCAATTCCCATATGATAATACTTCGGATTGAGTACATACCCTATTTCACCGAGATTATTTTTTACATCTATTCGGGTAAATCCGACGGTTCCGATCATTTTACCGTCAGCTTTCGACACAATGGCCCAATCATAAAAGTCACCCCTCCTGTAATGCTTATGAACAACTTTTATATACCCGCGCGTATAATCAACATTCGGATGCGGAGACCATGACAGAAAGCGGGTTACATCTTCATGAGAAGCATAATCAAACATATCCTTGCAATCTTTTTTCTCAATCATCCTCAGCAAAAGTCTGTCGGTCTCGAGTTTCGGCGGAACTCTGAATATTTTCAGAATTTCTTTTTGATTCATTTTAAGCCCCGAAAGTGCGGAATAATCGACGTTTTCATCCGCATCTTTACTTAACTGTCATTATACATCCTCAAATTTTCAATTTCAAGATTATTAATAAAAATTTCAGCAAAATAACTTGATTTTTTTTGTATTTTAATATAGAATCAATAGACATTGTGATGTGAATAAGATAAATATATCATCCTACCTGAAAGGCTGTAAACGATGAGAGAAGACAACCGAAAAGACTACGACTCGTCCGAAGAAAAACCGAAACGCAAAAAATTCAATCTCTTCAATTTTTTATATGAACGAAATGCGAAAAAACGCGAGGATCTCGTTTACGATCCGAATCACAAAAGGGATTTTCTGTTTTTCTTCAGAATGCTGTTCGACCACAAGTCCAATCTGTTTTATATCAATTTAATGACGGTATTCGGTGATTTTCCCGTCTTTCTCATCCTGCTCGTTTTTAGTGGAAACATTCATCTGCGAATGTCCGCGCCTGCCGATCCGCTGTTTGCACCTATTTACGGCGCAATGTATTTTTCGTCAGGTTCACCGTCTACCGCAGCCTTATTCGGGATTTACGGAAGTACCGCAAAAATCGATGTTTGGACGCCTCTTACATACATTGTGCTGATAGCGGGATTGCTTCTGCTTGCGTTTACGTTCGGACCTGTGAATGTGGGAACAAGCTATATACTCAGGAACATTGTAAAAGGTGAGCCTGTATTCCTTTGGACCGATTTTTGGTATGCGATAAAGCGCAATCTTAAGCAGGAGTTCGTTTTCGGAGCACTCGATCTCGGCTTTTTGATGCTCTCGGTTTATGATGTTTATTTCTTCTATATAAACTATCACACATCATCGTCAATGTCGAGTATGTTCAGCGTGTTCTTCTGCCTCGGAATTTTCATTACAATCGCATACATTGTTATGCGTTTCTACATATATTTAATGATGATTACCTTTGATCTCTCGATTAAAAAGCTTCTTAAGAATGCACTGATATTCACGGTCATCGGATTCAAACGAAATATCGTTGCGCTTTTCGGAATCGCAGTAGCGGTTTTTCTTAATTATGTGATAGCAACCGTTTACCCTCCGATAGGCATCATACTTCCGTTTATAATTACCGTTTCGCTCTGTTCTTTCATGGCCGCATATGCCGCATGGCCGAAAATCAAAGAAATAATGATTGATCCTTATGCCGACGAAAATCAGGAAGAGGCAGAAGAAGCATAAAATCGACAATTATGTACAAAAAGTTAATTTTCGGTTCAGCCTATTCCATTTCGAACCGATTTGTGATATAAAAATAGGAGCTACGTTTAGCAAAATCATATTAGAACTCAAAACACATAAGAAGGAGACTATCCTAAAATGAAAAAAGCAACTCGAGCAGCGGCTCTCGCATCAGCCGTTATTCTTGCGGCATCGACACTTGTCGGATGCAGCCCTTACAACAATCCCGGCAAATACATAAATGTTCCGGAAAAAGGGACGGTATCAATCAGTAAAGATGATATCGACAAAGAATATCAGGAGGATGTAGATTCGATTCTTGAGGATAATCGGAAAACCGAATATACAAAGCTCACCGACAGTGATGCAACAGTAAAAGACGGAGATCAGGTAAACATTTATTATGTCGGAGAGCCTGTCGGCGATGTTACTCTTTCGGACAGCACGCTTTCGGGTATGAAATATACCAAAGATTCAGAAGATGAAGACAGCGATTCAACGGGTTACGATCTTGTAATCGGATCCGGCACATTTGTGGGAGCATATACAAGTTCGGATGATTCTTCAAAAAATACAAAGGGCTTTGAAGAACAGCTCATCGGCGCCAAAGCGGGTGATGAGGTACTTGTTAATGTTACATTCCCTTCAGATTATGACACCAAAGAACTTCAGAATGTAGCAGTTAAATTTACGGTAACCGTCAACAGCATATCTCGTGCTTATGTCAATGACGATACAACAATCACCGTGTCATACGAATTTATAAGTCCCGATGACAGCGAAAATGCAGAGGACACATCGGCTGCCGAAACAACCGAAAAGTCCAGTGCTTCGGCCGCATCGGACACATCGGAAACAACCGAAGATGAAAGCAAAGACAGCTCAAGCGAAATAGAAACTCCCGAAGAAACAAAGACTTTCGAAGATATATTCAAAAGCGGGTCATTCACATATGATTTCACCGATGTCGAAGGCGAGAAAGACAGCAAGTTCTTCACATTCCTGAAAACTGCCGATTATGTTACAGAGTTCAAAGGCAAGGAAATCAATACCGAGATAACAGTTAAGGTAACCGTTCCCGAAGATGCAGGCGATACATTCAAGGATTATATCGGAAAAGAAGTTGAAATGAAGCTCACTGTTACGAAAATCAATCATCTTCCCGAATGGAATGACGAATTCGTTGCCGAGTATACAAGTGACACATACAAAACCGTCGACGAATATAAAGAATATGCCTGGAATCTTATAGCGCAGAACAACGCATTTACGGCAATCAATGAAAAAACCGAAGTCATCAGCTATCCCGAAAAGCAGCTTAAAGCGGCTTACGAAAACTATGTTTATCAAGCTGTATACAGCTATCTCGGAAACAAAGCTCCTACCGAATTCACAGAGGCCGAACTCGCAGAAAAAATAAGCGATGAAAAGTACAAAGAAATATATACCAGCTCGGCTGCCAGCGCCAAAACCTCAATCAAGCAGAGACTTGTAATCGAATATCTCTGCAAATATTATGATGTTAAACTCACAAATGATGAATATGAGGAAATGCTGAACAAAGAATTCACAAGCAATATGTACACCTACGTTTACTCATACGGCATATACTCTGCAGACTCACTTGAAACGCTGTACGGAAAAGAATATTTTGATCTTCAGTTCAGAGCAACCAAGCTGCTGGAACACCTTACCGATTATGTTGTAATCGAATAATGAACATAAAATAACTCCCGACATTATGTCGGGAGTTATTTTATGCGGAAATTCAGAATTATAATCATAACCACCCGTAAAACGGGTGGTTTGGACAAGGGCTATAAGCCCAAGA
>CAZHPU010000036.1:0-12475 GCA_964534435.1 uncultured Lachnospiraceae bacterium
CGATTTTCTCGGAAATATCGTCAAAGCCGACGCTCCTTCCGAGATAGGCGGCCTCATAATAGTATTTCAGGCGTTTTCGGCTGCCGTCGGGAAAAAGTTCGAAGAAGCGGCGGCCGATAAGCTCGTCAAGAGTTTTTCCCTCAATCTCCGCCGTTTTCTCATTGGCATGAAGAAATGTAAAGTCAACCGGCTGACCGCCGTTATCGAGTTCGACGCGTATCACAGAGTAGCCGTGGATTTTGCTTTTACCCGCATATGCGGTTTCGATGTTTTCGGACATACAAATTCCCGTCGCTTTCATTAGATTGAGTAAATATATGCATATACATTCGGCTCGCATTTACGCAAAGCCGGCCACGCCTGTTTTTCGACTGCTGCTTCGGAAAGGTAAAAAAATAAACCGAGCACCAGCCGTGATACGCATCGTATCAGAACCTGTTGCCCGGTAGTGGCGGAGGGAAAGGGATTCGAACCCTTGTGGGATTGCTCCCAAACGGTTTTCAAGACCGCCTCGTTATGACCGCTTCGATATCCCTCCGTATCATGCTGGTCTTGTAATTTTATCATACTATCTCCCTTTTGTCAATAGCTTTTTTTCGGCTCGCTTCTTTTTTTATAAAATTTGTTTTAGTTATATCTCATCGTCTTTATATAAGCTGTGCTTATATAAAGAATAAGTACAGGGTATTTGATTTTGCGGCTCGGATTTGCTATAATTTCAGCGTAAGGCAGATTCTGCCGAATGTTTTGTTTATATTTGATTTTGAAAGGATTTGATTTTATGGTAACGGCAATCACCGGCGGCAGCTTCGGAGACGAGGGAAAGGGTAAAATAACCGACCTTCTGGCCGAAAAAGCCGACATTGTAGTCAGATTTCAGGGCGGCGCGAACGCAGGCCACACAATTATCAACGATATGGGCAAATTTGTCCTTCATCTTCTTCCTTTGGGCGTTTTTCATCAAAATGTCGTGAACGTCATCGCAAGCGGTGTCGCTTTCAACGCCGACGTTTTCTTCTCCGAGCTCGAAGCTCTCGAAAAGGGCGGCGTACCGACTCCTCAGATAAAAATCTCATCAAGAACGCAGATTCTTCTCCCGATTCACAAACTTCAGGACCAGCTTGAAGAAAAGCGTCTCGGCAAGCACAGCTTCGGCTCCACACAGTCGGGCATCGCTCCTTTCTATTCGGACAAATACGCGAAAAAGAACATTCAGCTCTGCGAGCTTTATTCGGATGCTCTCGAAGACAAGGTAAGCCGTCTTGTCGCAGACAAGAACGCGCTTTTCGAGGCATACTACGGAGTAAAGGATGCAGTTGACAAAGACGAACTCATGGCATATCTGCGCAATGTCGGCGAGCGTGTTAAACCCTATCTCTGCGATCTTCCCTACTATATGAACGATGCCGTAAAGGCGGGCAAGAACATTCTGTTCGAAGGTCAGCTCGGCTCGCTCCGCGATGTCGACAACGGCATTTATCCGTTCGTCACCTCATCCTCTCCGCTTGCGGGATTCGCATCGGTCAGCGCAGGCATTGCCCCCTATGAGATAAAGAAAATCGTATCCGTCGTCAAATCCTATTCCACCTGCGTCGGCGCAGGCCCGTTTGTCGGTGAACTGTTCGGCGAAGAGGCGAGCGACCTCCGCGACCGCGGCGGCGACAAGGGAGAGTACGGCGCAACAACCGGCAGACCGCGCAGAATGGCATGGTTTGACTGCGTATCGGCACGTTACGGCTGCATGGTTCAGGGTACAACCGATGTCGCGCTCACAATGCTCGATGTTTACAGCTATCTCGACAAAATCCCGGTAATCGTCGGCTACGACATCGACGGCAAGATTACCGACCGTTTCCCCGAAACCTATCTTCTCGACCGCGCAAAGCCGGTTTACGAATATCTCGACGGCTGGAAGACCGACATTTCGGACATCAAGGAATATGACAAGCTCCCGCTCAAAGCAAGAGAATATGTCGAATTTATCGAAAAGCAGCTCGGCGTTCCGGTAACCCTCGTTTCGAACGGTCCGAAGCGCAGCCACATCATTTACAGAGGATTCAAAGCCGAATAATCGAATTTTACCGCAGGACGGTCTCCGCCCTGCGGTTTTCTCTGTCCGAAAAGCCGCTTTATATTGACAATAAGAAAAACTTATGGTATAATTTTTGCGATAAAACAGGTTGGGGAGTCGGCTGTATGAATATCAGTTACGAATGGTACAGAGTTTTCTGCACGGTCGCCGAATGCGGCAGCATAACGCTCGCGGCCGACAAGCTGTATATTTCTCAGCCGGCGGTAAGTCAGGGCATCCGTCAGCTTGAAGAGGCAGTCGGCTGTCCTCTTTTTCTTCGCACCTCGAAAGGCGTGCGGCTGACATCCGAGGGGCAGGTACTTTACCGCTACGCATCGGCGGGCGTACATTCTTTTGACGAGGGCGAGAGGCGTCTGTCTGCCATGCTGAGACTCGAATCGGGCGAGATAAAAATCGGCGCGAGCGATATGACGCTCGAATTCTGTCTGCTCCCCCATCTCGAAAAATTCCACGCGAAATATCCGGGTGTCAGAATCGCCATAACGAACAATCCGACACCGCAGACGACCGAGCTGCTGCGTGCGGGCAAAATCGATTTTGCCGCCGTGAGCGAGCCTGTGAGCTGTCCCGGCTTTGACAAAACGGCGGTACGCGAAATCCGCGACATTTTCATATGCGGAAAAGGCTGCGACATTCCCGACGGCGCGAAAATCGCCGATTTCGCCGACAGACTGATTTTGCTTGAAGGCAACACGAGCACAAGATCCTATCTCGACGGCGAATTCAGAAAACGCGGATTTACCGCGTCCGCGAAATTCGAGCTTGCGACAAGTCCGCAGATTGTCGGATTTGCCGCGCGCAATATGGGAGTCGGCTGTGTTGTCGCCGATTTCGCGGCACGCGCGATTTCGGACGGCAGCGTCCGTGAAATAAAGGTGGCAGATCCGTTATGCCCGCGCTCAATCTGCATAATACGCGGTCCCGACGAACGTTCCCGCGCCGCAAACGAACTTTTGAAAATGATAACCGAACCCGTGGAAGATCAGAGGTAGCGGCTTTTGCCGCCGCTTTCGACAAACGGAAAACGGTTAAATTTCAAAAAGAGAGGAAGAGTTACAAGAATGAAAACGAAAAAAATCGAAACGGTCATATCGGTGCTTTTGAACATCGCAGTGGCGGCGGCAACCTTTTTTGCGGTCATCGAGGGCTGGAAAATCGGAGACGGCACCGCCGAAACCGCGCGTTCGCTCCGCACGTTCAGATATTTTACGACCGATTCGAATATTCTTTCGGGCATCTCCTGCGCGGCTCTCGCGGTATACACTCTCATTCATCCGAAAAAGGACAGCGCCGCCGCACGCTTTTTCATTAAGCTGAAATTTGTCGGCGTATGCTCGGTAATGCTCACCTTTCTTGTCGTCATCTTCTTTCTCGGTCCGAATCAGGGCTACGGCTATATGCTTTCGGGCGCAAATCTCTGGCTTCACGCGATCTGTCCGCTTGCGGCGTTTGCCGGTTTTCTCTTATTTGACGGCGGGCTGACACAGAGCGGCAAAAGCTCGCTCATCGGCGCGCTTCCCACCCTGCTCTACGGCGCGGTATATTTGTGCGAGGTCGTGCTTCTTAAAAAATGGCCCGATTTTTACGGCTTCAACGCAGGCGGAAAATGGTACATCTCGCTTGTCGCCGTAATCGGGGGCGCGGCGCTCTTCTCTTTTCTGCTCTCGCGCATAAAAAATCTCCTCTCGAAAAAATCGGTTAACGTATAACCCCGATTTCTCGGCAATGCGGCAAAATCACCGCCGAATATTAACGGTATTTACAGAATTTTTCCAAAAAATGCTTGTTTATTCGGCGAATCAATGTTATAATAGCCTATACCGTAAAAAACAAAAACTTTTATAAAACACAAAATATAATGGTCATCAAGGAGCATTAACATGAACGTAAAACAGCTTGTTGCACTCATAAGCGAGGGCGGAATCGACAGCACGCTGACCGAACTCTACGGCGCGGAAAATCTCGATTCGCAGAAAAAACGTTACATCTCTGCCGTAAAAGGCTATGAAAACCAGTACGGCGACTCGGAAAATCTTCGTCTTTTCTCGGTTCCGGGCAGAACCGAAGTTTCCGGCAACCACACCGACCACAATCACGGAAAGGTGCTTGCCGCGTCAATCGACCTCGATATAATCGCGGTCGGATCACGTACCGATGACGGCATCATCGCCGTCAAATCGGAAGGATTCCCCGAAGATGTCGTTAAAATCGCCGACATCGCGGTAGATCCCGCAAAATACGCTTCTTCATACGCCGTCATCGAGGGTATGTGCGACGGCTTTGTGAAACACGGCTACAAGGTCGGCGGATTCCGCGCGTATACCACTTCGAACGTGTTCAAAGGCTCCGGACTCTCGTCATCGGCGGCATTTGAGGATATGATCGGCAATATGCTCCGCACCTTCTACGACAACGACATCGACAATGTCGAAATCGCGAAAATCTCGCAGTACAGCGAAAACGTCTTCTTCGGCAAGCCCTGCGGACTTATGGACCAGATGGCCTGCGCGGTCGGCGGATTCATCGCGATCGATTTCAAAGATCCGTCCGAGCCGATAATCGAATCGCCCGCATTCGATCTCACCGCAATCGGATATTCTCTCTGCATAGTCGACACAGGCGGAAACCACGCCGATCTTACCCCCGACTACGCCGCCGTTCCCGCCGAAATGAAATCGGTTGCGAAAGAACTCGGCGCAGAGGTGCTCCGTGACGTATCGAAAGAGGCGTTTACGGCAAAACTTCCCGAACTCCGTGAGAAGTGCGGCGACCGCGCCGTTCTCCGCGCGCTCCACTTCTTTGCCGAAAACGACAGAGTAAGCATGCAGAAAGCGGCTCTCGAAAGAGGAGACATCAAAGCCTTCTTCGACGGTGTAAACGCATCGGGCAACTCGTCATTCAAATATCTTCAGAACGTATATACAACCAAAAACGTTGCCGAGCAGGGGCTCTCGCTGGCGCTCTGCCTGACCGAGGAATTTCTCTCGAAGCTCGACAAGCCGTCTGCCTGCCGTGTTCACGGCGGCGGATTCGCGGGCACGATTCAGGCGTTCGTGCCGAAAGAAAGCGCACTCGCGCTTGCCGCAGAGCTTGACCGCGTATTCGGAAAAGGCGCCTGCCATATTCTCTCGATACGCACAAAAGGCGCAATCTGCATTCTTTAATCGAAAATTAACAGATTAAATTACATAAAAAAGACGGAGGCGGAATTATGAAGCTTTTCGGCAAGGGTGACGACATCGGCGGCGGCGGCAGAAGCGGCAAAATGCCGGTGATTGACGCAAAATTTGCCGCAAAGGTGTTCCGCCTCGCTTTTTGGTTTGCCGCGGTAATGATTTGCTACATACTCGTACTGAAATACGAGTTTGCCGCAGGCTATCTCGCAATCTATATCTCGGCGGCGATTCTCATTTGCGCGGTTTTTCTGCTGACGCGCGGATTTTCGAAAAAAGAGCCGACCGCGTCGGATTTCGGCGGAAATCTTTCGCCCGCCGAGCTCGAAGAAAAAATCGAAAAAGCAAAGAAGAACCGCGAGATTGCGCGCTCTCTGCTTTATCCGCTCATTCCGCTGATTGCGGTGGTGATATTCGATCTTATCTGGGTCACCTGGTTCAGCTGAGCACAGCGGCTGTTTTGCAAAATTCCGATTTTGAAGGACATTATGAAGGTTTACTCACTTTTTTCGGGATCGAGCGCGAACTGTATTCTCGTAAAGGGCAGGCGCGGCTCGATTCTGATTGACGCAGGCGGCAGTGTAAAGAAAATCCGCTCCGCGCTGGCGGCACTGAATATGACGCCGCAGGATATTTCGGCGATTTTCGTCACGCATGAACACACCGATCACGTCAAGGCTCTGCCGATGATCTCGAAAAAATACGCCATTCCGATACATATGACCGAGAAAAGCGCCGAATTTTTCGTGCAGACCGAAGACGATGCGGGCATCTGCCCGATAATATGCCATACGCCGATATTCGTCGAAGAAGTCTGCGGGATGAAGATAACATCCTTCCCGACTTCGCACGACAGCGTCTGCTGCATCGGATATACGATAGAAGAAGACGGCGAAAAAATCGGCATCGCGACCGACACCGGCACCGTAACCGCCGAAATGGAAACGGCGATGCGCGGCTCACGCGGCGTTTTGATTGAGGCAAACTACGACAGAGATATGCTGAGAGGCGGCATCTATCCCGCGCGGCTCAAAGCACGCATTTCGGGAGCGAGAGGACATCTCTGCAACGACGACTGCGCGGCGTTCGCTCTGCGTCTTGCCGAAAGCGGTACGAAATCGTTTCTGCTCTGTCATCTGTCGGCCGAAAACAACCGCCCCGAACTCGCGAGGGATGCGGTTATGTCGGCGCTTCTCGAAGGCGGTTTCCGAAACATCCGCGTGTCGGCCGCCGACCGAAATTCGGTGAGCGAACTTGCGGACAATACCGAGGCGTCCGATTTTTCGGATTTTTGCCCTGCCGACTTGAAAGGCGGATTTTGAAAATGCTCGACATCAGCGTAATATGTGTGGGAAATCTCAAAGAGGCTTATCTGCGCGACGCCTGCGAAGAATATAAAAAGCGAATCGGCGGCTACTGCCGATTCACGGTTACCGAACTGAAAGACGGAACTCCGATTCTTCCGTATATTCCGAAACGCGCCTACAACATCGCGCTCTGCATAGAGGGAAAAGAGCTGTCGTCCGAGGATTTTTCGGCGCTCATATCCGATCTGCCCTCGCGCGGATACTCGCAGATCTGCTTTATAATCGGCCCGTTTGACGGTCTCCCCGATGAGGTCAAGAAAGCGGCCGACCTGCGGCTGTCATTTTCCAAAATGACCTTTCCGCATCAGCTTATGCGCGTAATTCTTCTCGAACAGATTTACCGTGCCTTAAACATTGCCGCGGGCGGCAAATATCACCATTGAAAACAAACGCAAATACAAAAATATTATGAAAGGACTGCCAAACGATGAAAAAGATTTTTTCACGCACGATAATCGAAGTTGTGGCGATTTTTCTGCTTTTCGGCATAACCGTGCCGCTCTGCGCGCTCTCGATCGGAATGTTTGACAGCTCCGAAAAGAAAGCCGAAAGTTCGACGACATCGAAAAAATCGGCGGTTACCACGTTGACCGAAACCGACGCTGCGGTTACGACATCGCAGGGCGGAATATACATTCCCGAATCGAAAACCGAGGTCGGAACCGACTACGTGACAAATCTGCGCACCGCGCTCGGATACAAATCGATTGCGGGGCTGATAACCGACCGCACAGCCGTTTCCCGTTCGGTACGTGTCGCAAACTACGAAAATCTGCTGTCGGGAATCGAAAGCTATGACGAAACCGCCGAGAACGCCGCGAAAATCGTAACATCCGACCTCTACGACAGCGAAAAACACACGGTTGTCGCGGGAAAAATTCTCGCGTCCGACTATTCGTGCGGCAGCGAGGTTGTAACGAAATATACCAAAAGATACAACAACAATGACGCGTCATACATCACGGTGGCCCGTAAGGTCACAACCGAACGGCAGACCGTGAAACCGTATATGGGTTATCTGCTTATATCGTCCGAAAACGGCGAAAAAATCTCGCTCTGCGATATGTTCGGAAATGTTCTTGCCGACAATATGGGAAACATCACCCCATATTACGCGAGAGACGAAAAAAACCGCCCCGTTTTCAGCGACGGCGAGAAATATTATGTTTTCGACGACGGGGAATTCTCCGAAATCGAAAAAGCGGGCATCCGCGTCGGGCTCTTCTATGATTTTCCCGCGACAAATTACGCACCCGAAGGCATCGAAGTCAAATATGACGGCGAAACCGATTCGATGCGCTATCTGAAAGTCAAAAAAGGCACATACAAGACCGGCGAATACTATAAGGCATACAACATCTCCGAAAAGCTCGGAGTCGTCATGTACAAAACCGAAAATAAAGTTCGTGTTATAAACACGAACGGATATGTGCAGTTCTCTCCTCGCAGCTGGTATTCATGGAAAACCGAAGTTGTCGGTCAGGGACACTCGGTCGGCGATGAATACACCCTTCCCGACACATTCGGGATCGAATCGATCGGATGCGCGGGCTATGACAGCGGCTGGCTGCGCCTGCGCGTGGTCACAACCAGCCATGTCGTCAGAAACAGAGTCGTCAGCGACAGCTACCGACTTGTAAACAAGCGCGGCACGGCTTTCGAAATCCCCGACGGATACTCGCTTGAAGGCTACTCGAACGGCGTTCTGCTTCTCGAAAAAGACGGAAAATACGGATTTTACACGATAAACAAAGAATGGATCGCGCAGCCGATGTTCACCTATGCCACCCCGTTTATTCAGGGGCTTGCCGTTGTCGGATTTGAGGACGGAACGGTCGGAATGATCGATACCGACGGCAACATCGTGCTTCCGTTTGTCTTTACCTCTCTTTCGCAGCTCTCGTCCGGCGTGATTGTCGGATATTGCGAAGGTGTCGGATACAGGACTTTCTATCTCGTCGAAAAGACGGTCGAGACCGAATAAAAAAACGGCAAAATTACCGCAAAAAGCGGTATAAATCGTAAAAAAGGCAAAAACGTAAAAAACCCACGGCGAATGCCGTAAAAAAACCACGGCATTCGCCGTGGTTTGAAAAATCATTCGGATTTTACTCGTTTTCGCTTTCCGCGTTTTCGGATGCTTCCGAAAGTGCCTCGGTAACCGCGGCATCGTATGCGTCGAGTACCGCCGCTTCAAGTTCGCCGCGGAATGACGCGGTAATCGGATGAGCGACATCGCGATAGCTTCCGTCTGCGTTCTTTCTTGTGGGCATCACGATAAAATAGCGCTCTTTCGCGTAAATTACCTTGATATCGTGAACCGCGAATTCGTTATCGAAAGTGACCGAAACAACCGCTTTCATCGGTCCTTCATCAAACAGTTTTCTGACCTTAACGTCTGTGATTTTCATATTGATTTCCTCCATAAAGACCGGTGCTGTCTTTTCGCAGATTTTCTTCTGCGTTTACGCTCTCATTATATCCGCCATTTTTAACGGCAGTGAAACCAATTTGCAAATCTTTTTTTAATAAAGATTTACTTTTTATATGCGGTAAAACCGCGACTGATTTTTATTTTTTCGGAATTTTCACGACTTTTTCCGAAAATTCCGCCGCATCTGCGGAGAAAGGCCGCCTCGTTCGGGACGGATTGTCACTATCATGAGTCAGACCGAAAACAAAGAATACAAACCGACAGAAGAAAATAAAACGACCGACGGCGCGAAAAGCGCGGCGTCTGTCCTGTCATCGATAAAACGTCTTCATTTTGCGGGAATCGGCGGAATCAGCATGTCGAGCCTCGCTCTCTGGGCAAAAAGGCAGGGCTTTTTTGTGGACGGCTCCGACCGCTCCGAATCGGCGCTTACCGAAATGCTCGAAAAGAACGGCATCCCCGTAAAAATCGGGCAGAGTGAAGAGAATGTCATCGGAGCGCAGGCGGTCATCTATTCGGTCGCCCTGCATCCCGACAACCCCGAACTCGTCGCCGCGGCGAAACTTTCGATTCCCTGCTTCACGCGCGGACAGTTTCTCGGATTTATGATGTCATTTTACAAAACGAGAATCGGAATTTCGGGAACTCACGGCAAATCGACCACGACGGCGATGCTCTCGCATATCATGCTTGCCGCAGGCGCCGATCCGACGATAGCCTGCGGCGCGGTGATGCCCGAACTCGGCGGCGCTTCCCGAATCGGAGACGAACATAATATCATTGTCTACGAAGCCTGCGAATACCGCGACTCGTTTTTGTCCTTCTGCCCGACCGACGCGGTTATCACCAATGTCGAGCTCGACCACACCGACTATTTTGCAAATCTCGACCGGATAATCCGCTCGTTCTCGAAATCAATCGAAAACGCGAAAACCGTTTACATAAACGCCGACAATGACGGTGCCTGCCGCGCAGTCGCAGGCTACGGCGGAAAAATCGTCAGAATATCGCTCTCGGACAAGGGCGCCGACTATCACGCCGAAAATATAAACTATGAGCACGGATGTGCGAGATATACCCTTGTCGGAAAAGACGGCCCGCTCTGCGATATAAAGCTGTCGCTCATCGGCAAATTCAACATATACAACTCGCTCTGTGCCGCCGCCGTCGCCTGCGATCACGGTGTTTCGCCGTCCGCGGTCGCCGATGCGCTCTCGACATTTAAGGGCGTATCCCGCAGATTCGAGCGCAAGGGAGAGAAAAACGGCGTCGCCGTCTATGACGACTATGCCCACCATCCCGACGAGGTCGCCGCAACCCTGCGCAGTCTGCCCGCACTCGGATACAAAAAAATCTATCTCGTCTTTCAGCCGCATACCTACACCCGTACACACGATTTGTGGGACAAATGGGTAGAGATATTCACCGAAGCGAAATCGCTCGGCGTAACCGTGATTCTCGCCGATATATTCGCCGCGCGCGAGACCGACACACTCGGAGTGTCGTCGGAAATGCTCGCCGATGCCTGCGGCGGAATCTGGCTTGACGGTTTCGGGAAAATCGCCGATTATCTTGAAAACAACGCGCAGAGCGGCGATCTTATTCTGACAATGGGCGCGGGAAAAGCATATCTCGCGGGCGATATTTTCCTTTCGGAAAAATAAGCCGATTTCATCGAATAATCGGATTTTATTCAAAAAAAAGGGGGGATTGTCTTGTCAAACGAAAAAAACGCAGTCATTTTCGCCGATGTAAATCGCAAAATCGGCAAAATCAAGCCGATGCACGGCATAAATCAGCCGCCGTTTGCAGGCCTCAACTTCGATATGTTTCACTATCTTACCGAAGCGGGAATACCCTTTTCGAGAACACATGACGTCGGAGGGCAGTTCGGAGGGGACGCTTTTATCGATATTCCGAATCTCTTCCGCGATTTCTCGGCCGATCCCGAAAATCCCGACGCATACGATTTCACATTCACCGACCGTTTTATCGGCGCGCTTGTCAATGCGGGCGTAGAGCCTTTTTTCAGGCTCGGCGTATCCATCGAAAACTACTGTCAGGTTAAGGCCTACCGCATCTATCCGCCGTCCGATAATCTTAAATGGGCGAAAATCTGCGAGGGCGTCATCCGCCACTACACCGAGGGCTGGGCGGACGGATTTCATTACAGTATCCGATATTTTGAGATTTGGAACGAGCCCGACAACATCCCCGATCCGATGATGAATCAGATGTGGAGAGGAACTCCCGAACAGTTCTTCAAGCTCTACGAGGTCGCGTCAAAGCATCTCAAAAAATGCTTTCCGCATCTTCATATCGGCGGCTACGCCTCCTGCGGTTTCTATCATCTCACCGACAAGGTCAAATTAGGCTACGGATGCGGCGAACATTATATCAAATTTTTCGAGGATTTTCTCGCATATATAAGGGAGCATGACTGCCCGCTCGATTTCTTTTCATGGCACAGCTATTCGTCGGTCGAGGACACGATGAGCTGGACGGGATATGTCTGCGACAGGCTCGAAAAATACGGCTACGGGGATGCCGAACAGTTTCTTAACGAATGGAATGTCGAGCATAATCTCAGAGATACGGTACATCATGCCGCTCTCACCGCGGCAATGATGCTCGCCGCCCAAAATTCGCCGATTGACGGGGCGATGTTCTATGACGCCCGACTCGGAGTCAGCGTCTACGGCGGTGTTTTCAATCCGCTCACGCGCAAACCCCTCCCCGCCTATTACTCGTTTGTCGCCTTCAATGAGCTTTACCGCAGAAAAACGCAGATTAAAGTCGACTGCGGCTGCGGCGGCGTTTACGCGGTCGGTGCGTATGACGACGGCGGCGACGGATGCATTGTCATCGTGAACACGCTTGACGGCGATGTAAATCTCACTCTTGACCTCGCGGGCGGCGCCGAAATCACGGGCTGCAAAATTCTCGATGAGGAGCATATGCTCACCGACTGTCCGCTTCCCGATGTCATGAAGCCGTACGATACGCTCTGCATCACCATGAAAAAGAAATAGTATATTAACGAAAAACGCTCATCTGCATTCGGCAGATGAGCGTTTTTTCAGTTTCCGCATTCGATGCTTATCGAGTTGAACAGACCGAGAACATCGTCGACGCTTGTCTTCTCTTTTTCGTCGTCGGCTCTGTCGAGCACGATTTTACCCGCGTGCATCATAATCATTCTGTTTCCGTATTCGACGGCATAGCGCAGATTGTGCGTGACCATAATCGCGGTGATTTTCTTCTCGCGCACGATTTTGTCGGTGAGAATCATCACCTGCTCGGCGGTTTTCGGATCGAGCGCCGCCGTATGCTCATCGAGCAGCAGAAGATCGGGCGATGTCATACTGCACATAAGCAGCGTCAGTGCCTGACGCTGACCGCCCGACAG
>CAZHPU010000037.1:0-932 GCA_964534435.1 uncultured Lachnospiraceae bacterium
TGCCATCTACATATGCTCATTACCGACTCGGAAAAGAGGTCTCGGAAAAACTTTCGGGAACGCCCGCAAAACTCGTTTCCGAATATCCCGATCTTTTTTATATCGGTCTGCACGGTCCCGATATTCTTTTCTACTACGGTGCGCTCGGAAAGAATTCGGTCAATGCCGTCGGGCACAGCCTTCATAAAAAATCGGGAGCATATTTTTTCGAAAGTGCCCGCGAGGTGATATTGAAAAGCGGCAATCCCGACGCTTCGCGCGCCTATGCCTACGGTGTGCTCTGCCATTTCGCACTCGATGTCAAATGCCACCCCAGCGTGGGAGAAAAAATCAGAACAAGCGGTATTACGCATACCGAAATCGAAGTTGAATTCGACCGCAAACTTATGCTTGTCGACGGTCTTGATCCTGTGACTCACGTCCTGACCGACCACATAAAGCCGACAGACGAGTCCTGCGAGATTATCGCGCCCTTCTATTCGGGCGTGACACCGAAACAGATAAAAAAAGCGCTCCGTAGTATGATTTTCCTCAACAGACTTCTGCTTGCCAAAACGACGGCAAAGCGAAAACTCATCTATGCTGTTCTGCGGATTACCGGAAATTATAAGCAGATGCACGGATTTGTCGTAAATCCCGACGGAAACCCCGAATGTGCCGACTCAAACGACAGCCTTTACGCTCTCTATAACGAAGCCGAAAAGCTTGCCGAAAAGTTCATTTCCGATTTTGAAGACTATCTTAACGGCAAAGCCTGCTACGGCAGTATTTTCGATTATAATTTCGACGGTAAACTCACCGAAGAGAAAAAAGCCGAATAAATTTTTCCGCCCCGCCGTAAACGTGCGGACCTTCGCCTCCGATTGCCGCAAATCGGTAAAAGCTTAAAAGAAAAGGATATATTCATTATGAAGTAAGTAATTTTGCTGTGT
>CAZHPU010000037.1:942-11877 GCA_964534435.1 uncultured Lachnospiraceae bacterium
AGCTTAAAAGAAAAGGATTGTCTGTGTTATGAAAAATATCGCCGAAAAACTCGTACATCTGCGGATATTCCGCGGACTGTCGGTGCAGGAGCTGTCATGGGTTCTCTATGATGTCGGCAACTCCGCCTTTACAATGCTCGCGTGTTCGCTTATCCCGATTTGGTTTAAGGATATAGCCATAGGTCCGGGACTTCTTACCTCCGATGAGGCGACCGCCTATTATTCGATTGCCATTGCCGTTGTTACGGTTATCGCGGCGGTGATAGGCCCGATAGTCGGAGTTCTTGCCGACAGAAAAGACAGAAAGAAACTGCTTTTCGGTGTCAGCGTGTCTCTCGGTGTCGTCGGATGCCTGCTGAACGGACTTCTCAGCGGCTGGCTTGTGTTCCTTATAGTCTATGTGGCAACAAAACTCTGCTATACCGCATCGCTTACAATCTATGACTCTATGCTCGGCGACATAACAACCGACGACCGAATGGATGAGGTTTCGTCTTACGGCTACGCGTGGGGCTATATCGGATCCTGCATACCGTTCGCGGTTGCCCTTGTCGCGTATGTGCTCGGTCCCGATATGGTAAATGTCCTTCCGGGATGGCTGTCCAAGGTTATCGGATTCGGAGTTACCGGACTTTGGTGGCTCGCCGTAACCGTACCGCTGCTTAAATCCTACCGTCAGAAAAACTTCACAACATCCGCCGAAACATCGGTGCGCCATACTTTCGGCAAAATTTTCGGTACACTCAAAAAAATCGTGACCGGAGATAAAAAAGTTCTGCTTTTCCTTATCGCATTCTTTCTGTATATCGACGGTGTCGGAACGATAATCGATAACTGTATCAATATCGGAACCGATTTGGATCTCGACACGGTCGGACAGGTTGTTTTTCTTCTGCTTACACAGGTTGTCGCATTCGGCGGCTCACTTGTTTTCGCCCGTCTGTCAAGACGCTTCGACACGGGAAAACTTATCGCGGTCTGCATTGTCGGATATTTCTGCATCTGCCTGTATGCCCTGACACTTAAAACTCTCGTTCATTTTGCGATTCTCGCGTTCGGCATCGGCTGCTTCCAGGGATCGATTCAGTCGCTGTCGCGGTCGTATTATTCGAAAATCATCCCCGCCGAAAACGCGGGTGAATATTTCGGCATTTACGATATATTCGCAAAAGGCGCGTCTTTCCTCGGATCCGCCGTAATCGCGTGGGTGAAACTTGCGGGCGGCACCATAAATGTCGCGGTCGCCTGCCTTGCCGTTTTCTTCGCACTCGGATTTGTCTTTCTTATGGCGGCTGAACGTCAAAAAGGCACAAAAGATACCGAAAGAATCGAAAACAGATAAAAATTGAGAAGCGTACCGCTCTCGATTTCGAAATTTCAGATAAATTTGCCCTTCGGAGTCCGTGGACTTTGAAGGGCAATATTTTTGAAAAAATCGGCAAATTCCTTGAATTTTTCGGACGCGGGTGCTATTATAAAAATATAAAACCATAATAGAGGAAACATCAATGAAATTTCTGTTTGCGCCGGATTCGTTTAAGGGAAGCCTTACCGCAAATGAAGTGTGCGGCATACTGACCGACGCCGCAAAAAAAATTATTCCCGAATGTGAGTGCGTGTCTCTTCCTGTTGCCGACGGCGGCGAGGGAATGACCGACGCTCTGCTGTCGGCTTGCGGCGGCCGAAAAATCAAATGTTCGGTTCACGATCCGCTCGGAAGAGTAACCGATGCAGAATACGCGATTCTTTCCGATAATACCGCCGCAATCGAAACGGCGGCGGCGGCTGGGCTCTCTCTGCTCGAAGAATCCGAAAGAGATCCTCTTAAAACCACGACATACGGAGTCGGCGAACTCATACTCGACGCAGCCGCGCGGGGATGTAAGAAAATCATTCTCGGACTCGGCGGCAGTTCTACGAATGACGGCGGTATGGGTGTAGGCTCGGCACTCGGAATAGCCTATCTCGATAAAAACGGCCGCGAGCTTTACGGCTGCGGCGAAAATGCCGAAAATGTTGCCGATATGGATATATCTCGGATGAAAGATGTATGCGGAGATCTTGAAATACTGCTTGCCTGCGATGTAAAAAATCCGCTCTGCGGAGTGGACGGGGCAAGCCGCGTTTTCGGACCGCAGAAGGGTGCCGACGGCGAGACTTCGGTACGGCTTGACAGCGGACTTTTAAGTCTCGAAAAAGTGACCGAAAAAGTTCTCGCCCGCGAATATAACAAAAAAATCCGTCTCGGTGAGATTTGCGGAATGGGTGCCGCAGGCGGCATGGCGCTTCCGCTTGTCGCATTCCTAAATGCGAAAATCGAATCGGGAATCGATATAATGCTCGACGCGATGCACTTTGATAAGGCGGCGGCGGACGCCGATATAATTTTCACGGGCGAGGGCTGTACCGACGCGCAAACTTTAATGGGCAAAGTCCCGCTCGGTGTCGGCAGACGCGCAAAAAAACTCGGAAAACCCGTGATACTTGTTTCGGGATGCCTCGAATCAGGCTGCAAGCCTCTTTATAATGAGGGCATTAGCGCGTTTTTCTCCTGTTCGGTATTCGATAAGGATAAGAATTGGAATATAAATCACGCCGCCGAAAATCTCGATTTTTGCGCAAGACAGATTTTCACGGCGATAAAATTCGGCAAAAATATATGATACAGAACAGCTTACGTATAATTTAATGAAGGACGGCACATAATATGGCTAATGAGGGCGGAGTTTGGATTATGCGCGGACCGTCATGGGACGACCCGAAATGTATTCATACGGTTGACGGTGCGGTTGAACTCATAGAGAAAATCGGCTTTCTGCCGCTCTTTAAGAACGGCGTTGACGGCTTTTCGCTCGAAGAGTATACGGCACCCGAATTCTGGTGGTCGGGAGATGCCGAAAAAGATCCGTGGGAATGGAGAGAGATTATCGCAAGAGAGGGAAAAGTCGCCTACGGCAAGTTTTTCGATAAAAAAGCGGGCTTTATTTCGACCGAATGGCTCTCGCACTTTGCCAACTGCCGCCGCGACGGATACGATTTCGATGCCCTTTGGGATGACGGCAAAGCACAGGCGAGAGCGAAAAAGATAATGGACCTTTATGCTGAGGACCTGTCCGATTCCGAATATTATTCTTTTGAACTCGAAAAAAAGGCGGGATTCGGAAAACACGGCGAAAAAGGATTTGACGGCGTTCTTACCGCACTTCAAATGCAGATTTACCTCTGCGTCAGCGATTTCAGACAGCGCAGAAACAAAATCGGCGAGCCGTACGGCTGGCCTATTGCCGTCTATGCCACTCCCGAACATCTGTGGGGATATGAATCGGTAACTTCGGCATATAGCGTAAGCCCGTCCGAATCGGCGACAAAAATCGCAGAACATATGCGGGGCCTCTTTCCCGATGCAGACGGGCGCAAAATACGGAAAATCTGCGGAGTGTAAAATCGAAATGAAAAAGAAAATGAAGATTGCGACCGCTCTTGCGGCCGCGGCGGCGGCGGCGTTCTCCCTGCTGTATAAATTCCGGTCCGTCGGGATTTTTTATTCGCTTGCCATTACTTTCGGAACCGCCTTTTATCATCTTGCCATGCGACTGTCGGTAGGCTTTATCGTCGGCGTGATTATGAACAATAAAGCCGATTTTCGCAGCCGCCGATTTGCGGTCGGCAAATCCGAAATGTCTTTTTACGAAAAGCTGAATGTTAAAAACCTTATGAGCGGAATGCCCGCCTATGAGCCGGATACATTCAATCCGAAACTGCACAGCTGGGAAGAAATAGCAATGGCAGGCTGTCAGGCTGAAAGAGTACATGAAATCATAGCTCTTTTGAGCTTTCTGCCGATAGCCGCAGGCGTGTGGTTCGGCGCATATCCCGTGTTTATCATCACATCCGTGTTGTCGGCGGCTTTCGATTTTTCGTTTGTGATTAGGCAGAGATATAACCGAGCGCGTATTACCGCTTTTTTGGAGCGTAAAAAAGAATCCGAAAAACGTATGAGCGAAAACCGAAAATGAAATTTGCCGCAGCCGGACTTCGGCAGACACAGCCCTGCAAGCCGGAAAGCAGCATCCCGCTTGAACTCGTTCTCGGCAGACGCCCGTTTATTTGAATAGATTAAATACTGTAAGGCAGTGAGGTGACGCATACGGAAAACCGGACATATATAGCGATAGATTTGAAATCTTTCTATGCATCTGTCGAATGCCGCGAACGCGGACTCGATCCGCTCGACACGAATCTCGTCGTCGCCGACGAAAGCCGAACCGATAAAACGATCTGCCTTGCCGTAACCCCCTCACTTAAAAGCTGTAAAATTCCCGGCCGCGCCCGCCTTTTCGAGGTCAAACAGCGCGTCGGGGAAATCAACGCCGAAAGACGGCGGAATGCGCCGCACGGAGAATTCGTCGGGAAATCGCATTTTCTGTCCGAACTTGCGAAAAATCGATCTCTCGAACTTGATTTTATTATAGCGCCGCCGAGAATGGCATACTATATCGAATACAGCACACGCATTTACTCTGTTTATATGAAGTATGTCGCACCCGAAGATGTAGTCGTCTATTCGATTGACGAGGTTTTTATCGACGTTACGCACTATCTCGGCACATATAAGACCACCGCACACGACCTTGCGATGAAAATCATTTTAGATGTTCTCGAAACCACGGGCATAACCGCAACCGCGGGAATCGGAAGCAATCTTTTTCTCTGTAAAGTCGCCATGGATATAGTCGCAAAACATATTCCCGCAGATGAAAACGGCGTCAGAATTGCCGAACTTAACGAAAAAACATTCAGAAGCGAGCTGTGGTCGCACCGTCCGCTTACCGACTTTTGGAGGGTAGGACGCGGCTATGCGAAAAAACTCGAAGAAAACGGTATGTTCACTATGGGAGTTGTCTCCCTCTGCCCGCGCAGAAACGAAAATCTGCTTTATAAGCTGTTCGGAAAAAACGCCGACCTGCTTATAGACCACGCATGGGGCTATGAGCCGTGTACAATAGCCGACATAAAGGCATATAAACCGTCGTCAAACAGTATAAGCTCGGGACAGGTGCTGACCTGTCCGTATGAGGCGGATAAAGCGAAACTTGTCGCACGCGAAATGGCAGATTCGCTCGTACTTGATCTTGTCGATAAACGGCTCGCAACAAATCAGCTCGTCTTGACCGTTGTTTACGATGTCGAAAATCTCTCCGATCCTGTCAGAATGGCAAATTACAGCGGAGAAACCGAAACAGACTTTTACGGCCGTCTTACCCCGAAAAAAGCGCACGGATCGATAAACCTTGACAGGTACAGTTCGTCGACAAAGAAAATCATGCGGGCAATGTCCGATTTGTATGACAGAATCGTCGATAAAAATCTTCTCGTCAGACGCATATATGTCGTTGCCTGCAATGTTCTGCCCGAAGCCGATGTCGCCGAAGAATGCGGCGGCGGCCGTCAGCTTGATATTTTTTGCGATTACGAGGCGGAAGAGAAAAAGCGGAAAGAAGAAGACGAGAGACTCGCGAGGGAACGCAAGATACAGAACGCGACGATTGCCATAAAGAAAAAATACGGGAAAAACGCGATTCTCAAAGGTATGAATTTTGAGGAAGGCGCAACCGCGAAAGAAAGAAATTCGCAGATAGGCGGTCATAAAGCCTGATTATCCGCCTGCACACTTAAACTCGGAACCGATTTTCGGAGGTATGCCGCTTGGACAGCAAATATGATGAAATAATAAATCTTGAACATCACGTCTCGAAAACACGCCCGCAGATGCCTATGTCCGACCGCGCGGCACAGTTCTCTCCGTTTGCCGCGCTTACCGGTTATGATGATGCAATCCGCGAGAGCGGACGGCTGACCGACGGCAGGACCGAATTTGAGGAAAACTATCTTGACGCGCTGAATATGAAATTTCGGCTGCTTCTCGAACATCTCGATGACCTGCCCGAAATCAGGGTAACATATTTCAGACCGGATGATTTGAAATCGGGCGGGGCGTACCTCGACGTCGTCGGTACCGTGAAAAAAATCGATGAGTATGAACGGCTAATGGTGATGACCGACGGAACCAAACTACCGCTTGACGATATTGTCGATATTTCGGGAGACATCTTTACATCACTCGAACAGATTTGATAAGCTTTAACCGAAAAATGCAAAAACGCCGCCGAAAGGCGGCTTTTTTGCATAATCCTTATGAAATATAATTATTTTCGAAAAACCTATTGACTTGGTAGGAAATATGTGTATAATATAGATGCAGCGAAAAATTTCACACGCAGAGGTGATTTTATGATATATGCCGATAACGCGGCAACAACAAAGATGAGCGAAAGAGCGAAAAAAGTGATGAACGAGGTCGCCGATAATTACTGGGGCAATCCGTCAAGCCTGCATACATACGGTCAAAAGGCGGCCGAACGGCTGTATGAAGCAAGAGAAGAAATCGCAAAAGCCATAGGCGCAAAACCCTCCGAAATTTATTTAACATCGGGAGGAAGCGAGGCCGACAATCAGGCGCTTCTCACGGCGGCGAAAATCGGCAGACGGAAGAATAAAATGCATATTCTGTCGACGGCGATAGAACATCACGCCGTTCTGCATACGCTCGACGCGCTGAAAAAAGAGGGTTTTGATGTAACCCTGCTTCCCGTGGACAGTCTCGGAAGAGTCTCGCCCGATGAACTGAAAAAAGCGATAAGAGAGGATACGGCTGCCGTCTCGGTAATGTACGCCAACAACGAAATCGGCACGATAGAGCCGATAGAAGAAATCGCGGCTGTCTGCCGTGAAAAAGGAGTGATTTTTCATACCGATGCGGTTCAGGCGGCGGGACATCTTAAAATCGATGTTAAAAAATCGGGAATAGATATGCTGTCGGCATCCGCGCATAAATTTCACGGGCCGAAGGGCATAGGCTTTCTGTATGTCCGTGACGGAATAAGCCCCGCAAATGTGATTTACGGCGGCGCGCAGGAAAAAGGCAAACGCGGAGGCACCGAGAATCTGCCTGCCGCGGCGGCTATGGCCGAAGCGCTTGCCGAAAGCTGTGAAAATCTCGATGCGAAAAACGAAAAAACGAAGAAAATACGCGACATAATCATCGACGGTCTGTCCGAAATTCCGCATTCCGCGCTTAACGGCGACCGCGAGCGGCGACTCTGCGGAAATATCAACTTCTGCTTCGAAGGGATAGAGGGAGAAAGCCTGCTGCTTCTGCTCGATGCAAAGGGAATTGCCGCGTCATCGGGATCGGCATGCACATCTGGCTCGCTTGATCCGAGCCATGTGCTTCTCGCAATCGGCAGACCGCACGAAGTGGCACACGGATCGCTCCGTCTTTCGATAGACGAGGAAACAACCGAAGACGAAGCGCGGTATATAATAAAAACGGTAAAAGAAACGGTGGCATATCTCAGAGATATTTCACCTGTGTATAAAGAACTCGAGAGAGGAGAAAGACAGTATGTTATACAGTGAAAAGGTAATGGATCATTTTATGCATCCGAGAAATGTCGGGGAAATAGAAAACGCCGACGGAGTGGGCGAAGTCGGCAACGCCAAATGCGGCGATATAATGAAAGTTTATCTGAAAATCGATGACGGAGTAATTTCGGATGCGAAATTCAACACCTTCGGATGCGGCTCGGCGATAGCCACAAGCTCAATGGCAACCGAACTGATTAAGGGAAAAAAAGTCGAGGATGCTCTGAAACTTACGAATAAAGCTGTCGTTGAGGCGCTCGACGGACTCCCCGCATATAAAATGCACTGCTCGGTGCTTGCCGAAGAGGCGGTTAAGGCGGCAATCGACGACTACCGCAAAAAGAGCGGCATAGAAACAGACAATAAACAATCGGACACCGACAGATAAACAAAAAATCTCCGACAGATGCTGTCGGAGATTTTTCATTATGTGAAATAACAGAGAATTTTTTATTCGTCTTTTGTCTCGGAAATGTCCGAGCCGTCCGATTCGTTATCGAAATTTTCACCGCCGTCCGATTTTTCGGATGAGCTGTCGGATTCGCCGCCCTTGTCAAGTCGTGCTTTTTCGAGCAGCAGACGGTACTGCGCTTCCGCTGCGGCTTCTTCGGCGGCATTTCTGTCGGCGATAACCTTTTCAAAGGCCGCCCGCCTTGATGCGAGCCCCGGTTTTCGCAGGACTTTGTCGGCGACGCAGAAGAGTATAAACAGCAGTGTGCCAATGCAGGTGAGAATAAATCCGTAAACCATGTAGCTCGACCGATATACGAGCTTGACCGTATGCTGCCCCGGAGTAATGTCAAAAGCGACAAGCGCGTTCAGTGTCTTGTAAGTCTCGACTTTTTCGCCGTCGACATAAACATTCCATCCCGCGTCATACGGAATCGAGGTGAACATCACGCTGTCGCCTTCGGGAACGTTTACGCTGCCGACAAGCGAGGCTTCGTTTTTGACTTCGTCGATGACGAGATTGCCTTCGGCAAGTTTTGCCATTACATCGGTAAAGACATCACGGTCGAGATAGTAGAATATTTCGGGATCCTGCATAATGTAGAACAGATCCGAATCGTTGTCTATCGTCACGGTAAGCATCGATGTCGTGTTTGACTGCAGCTTGCCGAGTGACTGTATGCAGTCGGATTCGGTGTCGAAGAATGTGCCGCTTATTCCGCCGTATCCCGTGTCGCTGAAAGTCCAGCTGACTTTTCTCGGATAATTTGAGCAGAAGAAGAAATAGACATCCGAATTATTGGTGTAGTCTTCGGGGAATTCGAGACTGTAATACATTTTTCCGCGGCTGTTTGCGGGCTCGTAGAAATAATAGGGAATCGAAATCTTAACCTCTTCGCCGTTTTCGTCGAGCACGGGATTGCCGTTCGAATCGGTTTTTGTTTCGTATACGCTCGAACTGTATGTGAGATTTACGCCCGAAAGTTCGAGAGTGTAGGATATGGGCTTGAAAAGCTCGACTTTTTCGGATTCTCCGAGAAGAGCCGTGACAATGGCGTTCATCGTTTCAAACGGCGATGCGTAGGTGATGCTGTCGGATATGTCGAGATCCTTTATCGCAAAATCCGAACTGTAACAGAGCGAAAGAGCATAACTGTTGAGATATGCGATAAGCGAATTGGCAGTGTCCTCCGAATATTTTGTGTAAAGATCGCTTGAACTGTCCGATCCGCTGTCGTAAATAATGTATTTTATTCCGAGCAGACTGTCGCTTACCGGAGTTCCGCCGACATATTTCGTCCAGTGAGAACTTGCCGAATATCCTAATGTGTTAAGAAAGTTTATTGTCGTCGCATTGAGCGTCGATGTTGAGTTTGACAACCCTCTGATGTTCAGCGCCATGTTGTCGCAGACATTGCGGAATACCGTTTTTTCCATTCGGTAAAATGATTTGTCCGAACTCTGAATGCTGTCGACAATCGGGGACAGGCGGTTCATGTAGTTTACATAGCTGCCGCGTGTCGAATATACAACGTCTTCGTCTTCGGACACTACGGTAATGACCCCCGCTCCGAAAAGTTCAAGACAGCAGACCGACGCGAGTGCGATGTATCCGCCCTGTTTCGCGAACTTTTTGAGGTTCACGAAAGATACCGTCGATACCGACGCGATAAGGCAGACAATCGAAATCCAAATGCAGAGGAAATCGCCGATGTGCTCATAATGTTCGGTTTGAACGAGGACAATCAGAATAAGACTGCCAGCGCCGGATCCGATTATCGAAGCGAGCGAGATGCTTTCGATGTCTTCAAGCGCACGCGCACAGCAGACGACAACCAGAAAAATGAAGATGAAACTGTATCTGTAATTGAGCCAGTTCGGACGCTGAAATCCGTGGAAAATAAGGTCTGTAACCGAATTATCCATGAAAAATACCATGAGCAGAAGCATTATCGCCGCCCCGATTTTTTCGCGCAGGGCATATTTTTTGCTTACGAAGAAAAGCGGCAGCAGAACGAGCGCAAGAGTTCCGCAGTAGACAAACGGCAGACCGTCGGGACGGACGGTGTCATATGAGCCGGGAAGCATCTGCGAGAAAAATTCAAGCAGATCGAACTGCGAGGTCATCGTCCAGTCGGGATCGGAAAATGTTGTTTTTCCGAATGTCAGCGAGTAATAAGTCGGGAGAATAATCAGACAGGCGCAGAGAATCGCCACCGCCGAAGCGACAGCCATACGCGCGAGTGATTTCGGAAAATGCAGCTTTTCACCGTAATAGTTGTTTGCGCCGAATCTCACATTGCTTGTGAAATAATAGTAGAAGAAGTAAAATACGAGGAAAAGACATACCATGTATCCGATATAGAACGTCGATACAAGAGTGAGCGTGAGACAGACTGCATAGAGCTTGAAATTGCCTTTTTCGATGAGCTGCTCCGCGCCGTAGAGAACGAGCGGCAGAAGCATCAGCGCATCCATCCACATCGTGTTGTGCGCATAGGCAATCATATACGACGAAAGCGCGTACATCGACGATAGTGTCACAATCGCGGTATTGTTAAGCGAAGGGCAGTGCTTTTTCAGATAAAATCCGGTCGTACCGCCCGCAATGCCGCATTTCAGCAGAATAATCGTAAGAAGCGCCTCGGTGATGCAGTCGGAAGGGAAGAGACCGACGATATATGAAAGCGGAGATGCGAGATAGTAGGCGTATATGCCGATAAATTCGCCGCCCAGCGAACGCGCCCATGAATAGAAGAAAGAAGCGTCACCGCGCAGAATGTGATGCAGAGCCTCGAAAAAGTAGACATACTGCCCGTTCAGATCGAGAACAAGAACAGAGCCTCCGCCGTAATCGTCACCGCCCGCAATCCGCGATCCGAGCCAGAAAACGAGGTACATCAGCAGGAAAATCAGCAGCGGAACCGCAAATGAGCAGGCAATATACCCGTACTTTCCTTTCCATAGCTTAAAGTTCGATTTAAGCGAAGACATAATTTC
>CAZHPU010000038.1:0-5606 GCA_964534435.1 uncultured Lachnospiraceae bacterium
ACATTGTACAGCCAGTCGCCTTTTAAGACATCATATTCGGTAATGCCCGAAATATATTTGTTTACGGCAAGAATCGTCAGAATAACGGCAAGAACAATTATTGCCACTGCCGTGCAAACCGCAATACCGCGCTTTCGCGTGCCGTTCGCCTTTTTTGATTGTTTACCGCCGCTTTTGCCTTTTTCCGAAGCCGCTTTCGATTTCTTTGCCGATGTGCCGTCACCGCTTTGCAAAGCTGTGACTTTTTTTGTGTCTATCAAATCGAAATATTCGTCTATTGCTTTGTCTTTATTGCTGTTGTCCTTCATTTTAACTCCGTGTCATTGATTGCTGTTTTTTGATGTTTACCAGAGCAGAGAAGTCTTTTTGATGTGAGATGCGACCATAGTCGAATCCACAACGCTTATTTTTCCGTCGCCGTTTACATCGGCGCACGCCAGCGCGTAGTCTGTGAGCAGCGAAGTTTTCTTGATGTGCGACGCGATCATGGTGGAATCGACAACGCTTATCTTGCCGTCGCCGTTTACGTCACCGATAAGATTTATCTCGGCATCCTGCGCAAGTCCCGATGCTCCGAGCTTCACGCTGTATTCGCGGCTCGCGTGATTTGCTTTTGACACTTTCATAGTGTAGCTGTCGGGAGCTACGGCACTGAAGCTGTATGCCGCGGTGATTTTGCCGTTGCTGTCGGCGGTACCCGATACGGTCAGCGTGTATGCCGCCTTCTCCGAATCATCGCCGTAAAGTTCTATCGTGATTTTGACATCATCAGATCCGTAGCAGACAATGTTTCCGCTGAGCGTTACCGATTTGGGAAGGATAGTGATGATTATTTCTCTTCCGAGATTTACATAGCTGTAATTGTTGCTGTAACCGAGCTTCGTGAAAACCGAACTGATGTTGTTCTTGAGAGCATCGGTAAAATCGGTCACTTCACCGGTAACATATACGCGTCCGACACCGTCTCCCGCCTTGATTATCGATGCCACCGTGTCGGCATTGAATGTCGCCATTTTTCCGCCGTTGATTTCAAAATAGTCGGCAGCGGTGCCGGTGCACACGGGCAAATCATAATCCGCTGACTGTACTATGTGGTCTTCGCTGAAAACTTCGTCGGTCTTGTTGAAATATGCGTAGAATATGTTGTCGCCCTGATCGTCCCATGTAAGGTCAACCTGATAGTAGTTTCCGTCAATGCGTACGACATTCCATTCGTGACTGTAATTTACTCCGTCGGACGGGTCTGTGCTCGAGCCGTACATCAGGAAAGACTGAATTCCCGCCTTGTAAAGCAGATACTGGAACGCTTCGGCATATCCTTCGCAGACCGCGACTCCTTCGACAAGCGCGCCGTATGAGCTGTACGCATTGTCGGTATCGGCTCCGCCGTATGTGATTTTTGCGGCAAGACGGTCGTGAATCAGCTTTTCACGCTCGTATTCGCTCATAGATGAGCTTATACCCTCGAGCATTTCATCGACCGCACTGTCAAATGCCGCTTTTGCGGCGGTGAGTGTATCGCCCGACATACAGTAGACCGGCGAGATGAGGTATATCGAATCGTCTTCGAGATAGCCCAAGCCGTATCCCGAGCCGAGCCAGAAATGCTCGACATGGTCACGGCGGTATGCATCCATCGCAGTCGCAACTTCATCCGATGTTACCGTATGAGTCCCGTCGTACAGTATTATTTCCGAATCGCTGTTTCCGATGCCTTCTACGAGTTTGTCGTATATATAGAGCAGATTGTCGGCGTTGTCGAGCTTGGCAATCGCCGATCTTCCGTAATATTCGGGGTTGCTTCCGATTTGAACAAGCGGGCCGTATCCCGAATCGTCCGAACTTGCGGTTGCGAGCCGAACGTATGCGCCGCTTTCGCCGAAGCTTACCGCGTTTGTACCGATAGGCAGTATGCCGATAAGCATAATAACCGCGAGAATGGTGGATATTATTCGATTTTCAGTGATACGCATCATGATTTGCTCTCCTTTTCCCGATTTATGATGACTGTTTTCAAAGCCGTGTGTTTGATAAAAGAAAAGGGAGGCGGGAGTTGTCCGCCTCCCTTGCCGAGTCTTAGGGGGTGATAACCGACTGTTCGGTATCAGTTTTCTTTCTTTCTCTTGCTGCCGATTACATATACGGCCGCGCCGCTTACCGCTACGAGAACCGCGGCAATCGCAACTGTGCTGCCTGTCTTAGGCGCGTCTGTCTCGGGAACATCGCCGGTTTCGGGAGCGGTGGTCACGGGAGCTTCCGTTGTCGGAGCGGTAGTTACGGGTGCTGTCGTAACGGGAGCTGTCGTTACGGGAGCCGTCGTTACGGGAGCCGTCGTTACGGGAGCCGTCGTTACGGGAGCTGTTGTAACGGGTGCCGTCGTAACGGGTGCTGTTGTAACGGGTGTCGTCGTTACGGGAGCCGTTGTTACGGGAACCGTTGTAACGGGTGCTGTGGTTGTTGCGGGAGCTATGGGATCGATATCAACCCCGGCTTTCGCATATCCGCAGACACTGCATTCCTCGTGCTTCCGACCTTTTTCGGTTGCGGTAGCCTGCTTGTCGGTCTTCCACACGAAGGTGTGAGCTTGCATGGTACTCGATTCGCCGCAAACTGTGCACTCATAATAGTGAGATTCTTCATTGTATGAGTATGTCTTGCCGTAGCTGTGCTCGGCTATGTCGCCCAAGAATGTATGTGTGTCATCTTCTTCAACCGCACCGCATACCGTGCATGAGTAATAGTAAACCGCCGCGCTTGTGCAGGTTGCCTCATACTTAAGTGCGTCGGCACTCTTCACTTCATCGGTGTAGTCATGCGATGCAACCGTGCCGTATGTACATCCGCAGACATCGCAGACTGCAGCATGCTGACATGTTGCGACATTATCGCCGGTTGAAGAGTGATTTTGCTTTGTATCTGTGATTATGTTGCCGCAGCCCGTCACAGTGCATTCTTTCCAGTGATCGGTTGTGTCGTATTTCCAGTCATCGCCCGGTACATGCGCACCTGCGGGAATTACTTCTCCTTCTTCGAGCAGGCTATTGCAGCCCGCGCAGTATTTGTCGCCCGTGTAGCCGTCAACGCCGTTTTTGTGATCGGCGACTGTCGCGTTTTTCAAAACGGGATCTTTGTCAACATGCTTGAGCGGATTCTTTGAGCCTTTGAATGTGTGATTCTTGTTTGCTTCCGATACTCCGCAGACAGAACAGGAATAATAGTAAACCGCTTCGCTTTCGCAGTCACCTGCGGTCATAAGATATTTGACGGCTGCTTTTTCTTCGGTGAAATCGTGATCTTTAAGCGCACGATAGGGAATTTCCTCGATTATATTGCCGTCTGCGTCGAGCATTTTTCCGCATCCGCCGCACACAGTGTACTTATCATGACCCTGTTTGGTGCAGGTGGATTCCTCTGCCGGATAATCATCGCCCGCTCCGTGGATACATTCCACATTGACCGTGCATGTTGCGGATACATCACCCGCCGTCGCGGTGATGGTTGTCGATCCGTATTTGACTGCGGTAACCTTGCCGCTCTCGTCAACCGTTGCTATCGTTGTGTCGCCCGATGTCCAGACAACCTTGTCGGTGGAGTTCGACGGAGAAACCGTTGCGACCAGCGTCTCGGTCTGCTGTTCTTTGATGGACGTGGTTGTTTTGTTCAGCGAAATCGATGTTGCTGGAACAGATGCATCGGCAACCGTAATCGTTACGGGTGTGATTGCAGGAGTATAGTCTGAAATGTCATAGTATCCGGTGGTTTCATTTTTTTTCATGCAGTTGGTTTCAAGGTCGGTAAATGTGACAGTCAGTTCGGAGCCTGCTGCCGCATCATCATCCACCTTAACCTTAAATGTTAAAACTGCCATATCGAATGCATCCGCATAAGGATATCCGCCGGATATTGCCACTAGGCGTCGGCTGCTGTTTGTCCAAGTAACAGTGAGCGCGACATCTTCTTCTCCGTACCACTCATAGAATTTATCCGAATCTGTAAGCGTGGATTTTGCCGTAGCATCAACTTTACCCGATTTATCTACATACGTCAAACCGTCGGGAAGGCTGAGCTCTGCCTGAAATGCGGTAAGCCCGCTGTCGGCTTTCAGACTGAGAGTGACGGTGATTTCGTCACCGGGTGATGCCGTGGTTTTGTCTGCCGTCACCGTGAATGCCGAATTGAATGTTGTCGCTGCTTCTGTTATCGGCGCCTCGGTTGCCGATACCGTGAATGCCGAAAGCATCATCACGACAGCCATCGTAAGGCAGAACAGAAGAGAAGTGATACGCTTGTTCATAACAGTACTCCTTGAATTTATTTGCGGACGTTCTGCACGTTTTGACAGCGTCTCGCAAATTCTGTCAAAACGGGGAGAATAACTCCGGGTTTATTAAATAAATCGACACCTGATTCCGAATTTTCACATAAAGTTACAAATATCGGGGAAAGCGCGAATATAGGTCGGCGGTATTTTGTCACCGCGAGCGTGTATAAATACCCCCACCCCATTTATACACCGTCATTATATCATGCGTGAATAAATATTTCAAGATGTTTGAGCCGAATTTCGCCTGAGAAAAAAAAAAAAAACGATTTTCACAAAAACACCGTCCGAAATTTGGCGAAAATTACGAATTTACCGCAGATTATTCCCGTAATATTGCAAAGAAAAAACAAATCTGCTATACTCAAAACGAACGGTAACGCGTAATTTCAAACGAAATTTATAATTTATAAATATACGGGAGGATAATCAATGTTTAACGGTTTTGGTACACTTGCCGATCTTTCTCTGCTTTCGGACGCGAAATCGCGTTCAATCAGTGCCGAAAATTTCCGCGGCGAAAAGAATTCGGGTGCGCTTGCGACCGACGGAACAGGCGCGGGATGCGCACAGAGACTCGGACGCGGCTGGAAAGTTTCCCCATCCTATCTTATTCAGCCCGGCGAAATATTCAACCTTGCCGAAATCGACGGCAGCGGAATCATTCAGAGTATCTGGATGGGCGGATATGTCGGCCGCGATTTTGTCATCCGCATTTACTGGGACGGGCAGGAACAGCCGAGCGTCGAATGTCCGCTCAGCGATTTCTTCGCGGCGGCATGGATGTGCGGCGACGGAGACATCGGCAACCCGAATTTTATGCAGCTTAATTCGGCGATGATTGCGGTAAATCCCAACCGCGCGCTTAACTGCTTCTGGCCGATGCCGTTCAGAAAGCACGCGCTTATAACGATAGAGAACCGCTCGGACAGAGAAAAAGTGCTTTATTATCAGGTGAATTACAGCCTGACCGATGTCCCCGAAAACGCGGCATATTTCCATGCGCAGTTCCGCGCGTCTACTCCGCTCGTTATGGGCAAAGATCACGTAATAGTCGACGGAATACGCGGCAAAGGACATTATGTGGGAACGGCGATGCATGTCGGACTTAACGGCACAGGACAGTGGTGGGGCGAAGGAGAGGTAAAATTCTTCATGGACGGCGATGAAAATCCCACAATCTGCGGTACGGGTACCGAGGACTATTTTCTCGGAGCTTATGACTGGGACGTCTGCGGCTCGTATATTCCGTATAACTCGCTTTACGGCGGGATGTATTATGTCC
>CAZHPU010000038.1:5616-11813 GCA_964534435.1 uncultured Lachnospiraceae bacterium
GAATCATTACGATAATCAGATGCGCTTTTCGATGTACCGCTGGCATATACCCGATCCGATACGTTTCGAGTCGGATTTGAAGGTTACCGTGCAGGATCTCGGCTGGTATAAGGGAACGGGTATGTATAAACCGCGCAGAGACGATATTTATACTGTCGCGTATTGGTATCAAACACTTCCGACCGCGCCTTTCCCGAAACTCCCCGATCCCATAGAACTCGAACTTTCATAATAAAAATCCGCCTCACATTCGGTGAGGCGGATTTTGTGTATCCGACTGTATCAAATACTCGGAAAATCGTTTTGCGGTATTTGTCAGCCGTTTTCCTTTTTTACGTAATCGGCGAAAAAGACTATGTCGGATTCCGATTTGCCCGACGGGAATATCACGCATATGTCGTCCGAAATCACAGACGCGCCGAATTCCTCCCCGAACAGCGATGCCGCCTCGGGAGCGTCTTTTACGTAGATTTTGTTTTTCCTGCCGACTCTCGCACAGTGCGCACCGCCGAAGAGCGCGGATGCGCGCACCCTCGCCTTTTGCGGCGGCAGCTTGTCGATGTCGTCGGCGCATTTCTGCAGAAAATCATCATTTATTATATATACAAGCCCGTCAAGGCAGAGCAGTGTCGCCATTTTGTTTTTGAAATTCATCCGCTCGCCGTTTTCGATTTCGCCGAGCATCAGTTTTCCGCCCTTTAATTTCATAGAATAATCCCCCGAATCTTTTTGCCGTGAGTTAATAATAGCGCGATTTTGTGTTTTTTTCAAGCATTTTGCCAAAATTCAATTATTATTAACAAAAAGTGTTTGAAGACACCCCATCTGTGTGATATACTTTCCGCATAAAAGTATGTTATATGATTTTTGATTTCAGCCCGAAGGTGATGACCGAAATGACCGATAAAGACAGCAGCACGAAAAAAGAAAAAAACGCGAAAATCATCAAAATATCCCTTCTTGTCGTCCTGATAATTCTACTCGTTGCGGCGTGCATAATCATTCTGCCTTATGTAAAGCGGATTACGAGCATGAATCAAACCGAACTGAACGAATTTTTGTCAAAATTCGACTCCGCGCTCAGAAAGCTCGGCCCTCTGCGCTATATCTTTATGATTCTTCTGCAGATTTTGCAGATGATACTCGCGCCGATTCCGGGAGGCCCCGTCGCCGTGATGATGGGATTTATGTTCGGGACATTTTGGGGAACGGTGCTCACCATTCTGTCGACGGCTCTCGGCACGGCGCTTATCATCGGATGCGTAAAACTTTTCGGAATGAGCTTTGTCAATAAGTTCATAAACTCAAAAGAATTCGAAAAGCTGAAATTTCTGCATAATTCGGCGAAGAGGGACACTCTTCTGTTCCTGCTTTTTCTTATACCGGGAACGCCTAAGGATCTTATCACTTTTTTTGCGCCCTTTACCGGAGCAAAACCGAAAAATATCATAGTTCTCGCCTCTCTCGCGCGTATTCCGTCGATTTTCCTCATGGTTTATCTCGGCGATGCCGTATCCGAGGGAAATATCGTAAAATCGGTGATTATTCTTACGGTTGCCGCCGTAATCGGAATTGTCGGAATAATTTTCAAGGATAAGGTTATGCCCGAACATACCGAGTCGAGAATCGTGAAAGGCAAAGATACATTTATTTTCGATCTCGACGGCACTTTGCTCAATACCCTGACCGATCTTACAAACGCCACAAACTACGCGTTTGAAAAGCAAGGTGCCGCTCCGAGAACCGAGGAGCAGGTCAGAAAGGCGGTCGGCAACGGAATCGGCAAACTTATCGAAAGATCTCTGCCGAACGGAAAAAAGAATCCCGATTACGAGGCCGTTCTCTCAAACTTCAAGGAATACTATAAAGAGCATTGCCTTGATAATACCAAACCGTATGACGGCATTAAGGAAATGCTGAATTATCTCCGCGAAAACGGATATAAAACCGCGATAGTGTCGAATAAAGCCGATTTTGCGGTAAAAGAGCTCTGCGCCGATATTTTTCCCGAAGTAACGGTCGCAATCGGAGAATCGGACGGAGTTCGCAGAAAACCCGCACCCGACAGCGTGATTACGGCCCTTAAAGAGCTCGGAAGCAGTAAGGAAAAAGCGGTCTATATAGGCGACAGCGATGTCGATATACAGACGGCGAAAAACGCGGGGATGGGATGCATCTCGGTAACATGGGGATTCCGCTCGGAGGCATTTCTGAATGCGAACGGCGCATCTGTTCTCGTAAACAGCCCTCACGAAATCATAGATGCAATTGAAAAAGAGAAAAACAGAAAATGAAAAATCGGCAGCCGAGGCTGCCGATTTTTTTGTTATAACATATCTGTATCAGATGTCGGTATGCACCGCATTACCCGTGCGTGCCGATTCAAATGCCGCTTCCATTACACGCATAACGCGAAGCGCCTGTTCGGGCTTGATTTTCAGCTCGGCGCCCTCAATCGCATCGACAAGCTGAATGTATGTCGGATCGAGATTGTCGGTGACATCGGTCGGAGCCGAAAGCTCGATTGTCTCGACTGTCGACGGATCGCGTTTCGCCATCGTTTTGGACGGACCGCTTCTGTCGGGAGCTATTTCGGTTGACCACTCGCTCTGAGCTTTGAGCGGCCGTACTATCCGTCCGGCGCATGACCAGTCGTCAATCTGCAGTGTTCCGCCTTTTCCGAGCACATACCAGCGCGGATGCATGATGAAGTTGTTGGTTGAAACCTCAATGTGGGCGGTCAGCCCGTCCGACATTGTCATGGTCAGCCTGAAATTGTCCTCGACATCGTCATAGTTCACCGAATACATTTTGCAGTATACGTCGGTGACATGCGCGTCGCTCATATAGAGAATCTGATCGATAAGATGCACGCCCCAGTCAAGCATCATTCCGCCGCCCTGTGCGCGTATGCAGCGCCAGCCTTCGGGCATTCCGCGCGATCCTTCGACTCTCGACTCTATTACGTACGGCTTTCCTATAAGCCCCGCCTCAATCGAACGTCTCATGAGAACGTAGTCGCGGTTTACACGGCGGTTTTGATCGACTGTGTACACTTTTCCGCACTCTTTTGCGACCTGCATGACTTCGAGCAGTTCGGCGGACGACATTGTCGCGGGCTTTTCGCAGAGTACATGTTTTCCGTGACGGAGAGCGTCTTTGCATATCTCCGCGTGTGTGTCGTTTGTCGTTGCGACAAGTACGATGTCTATGTCGGGATCCGAGAGGAGCGCCTCACGGGAAGGGTATGCGATAAATCCTTTTTCGGAAGCCGCGTCAAGACGGGCGGGATTTATGTCGTAAACTCCCCTGATTTTCACACGTACATTGCCTTTCGAAAGCTGTGTGCAGTGATGGCCCGCCATACCGCCGAATCCGATTATTCCGAGATTGTAGATTTTATTGTTGCTGTTCATTTTCTTATGTCCTGTCGAGAAAGTAACTTTGATTTGGAACTCAGAACCAGTATGCCTGACCGGGCTGTTCGTAGATGAGCACATCTTTAAGGAATGCGACCGCTTTTTCGAGGCCCTCTTTGGATGACATCAGACTGTCCTCATGCTCTATGGAAATCGCACCGTCATATCCGACCGTTTTGAGTGCGGAGATGATTTTGTTCCATTCGAGCTTGTCGTGACCGTATCCTACCGTGCGGAATACCCACGCGCGGTGTTCAATGTCGCCGTATGATTTTGTGTCAAGCACGCCGTTGACTTCCGTGTTGCGGCGTTCGATGTAGGTGTCTTTTGCGTGGAAATGATATATCGCGCCTTTCAGAGCGTGAATTGCAGCCGACGGATCGATGCCCTGCCAGAAGAGGTGAGAGGGGTCGAAGTTTGCGCCGATTATGTCGCCAACCGCGGCACGCAGACGCAGAAGAGTTTCGGGATTGTAAACCACGAAAGAGGGATGCATCTCGAACGCAATCTTCTTGATGCCGTGTTCTGCGGCAAATTCGGCGGTCTTTTTCCAGTAGGGAATAACCTTTTCGTTCCACTGCCAGTCGAGAACTTTCAGATTGTCGTCAGGCCAGGGGCAGACTACCCAGTTCGGATATTTCGAGTTGTCGCAGTCGCCGGGACAGCCCGAGAATCCGACCACGGTGTCAACGCCGAGTGCCTCTGCGGCAAGAATGGCGTTTTTGAACTGACGGTCGTAATCTTTCGCAACATCGGCATCGGGATGAAGCGGATTGCCGTGGCAGGAGATTGCCGATATTTCCAGGTCGTATTTTTTCAGAAGAGCCTTGTAGGCCTCGACATTTTCGGGCGATTCGAGAAGCTCTTCGGGTTTCAGATGCGCGTTTCCGGGGAATCCGCCCGCGCCGATTTCGATTGTCTGCACGCCGAGTCTGTTAAGATAGCGGAGCGCATCTTCGAATTCCATTCCCGCAAGTACGGGATTCATAACACCGAGTTTCATGTTTTGATTTTTCCTTTCAGTATATTTTGCGTTTTAGGTCCGAAAAGGGCATTTCCGCTTCTTCGGATAAACCGATTTTGCTTCGAAACGCGGCCGATTACAGACCGAGTGTTTTCAGATAGTCCCTCGATATCTTCGCCGCGTCGAGGCAGGACATCCCGTAAGAGAAGTCCTGCTCAACGATAACATGTTCGATTCCGACTCTGTCGGCGGCATCGAGAATTTCGGGGATGTTCTGGCGTCCTCTGCCGAGTGGAACATAGAGAAATCCGCTCTCATCGTGAGTAACCGAAAGAGCCTTTTCGGGATAGCCCGGAATGTCATATAGCGGCCCGTCGGGAAGTTTTGTGCAGACAAAATCCTTGAGATGCATCGTTTTCATCTTTCCCGAATATTTGAGAAGGAACTTCGACGGGTCAATGCCCGCATAATGCACCCAGCAGGTGTCGACTTCACCCTCAATGTCGTCGCCGAGTTTGGCGTAGATTTTTTCGAGAATATATTCTCCGCCGATTTTTGCGAATTCGTAATTGTGGTTGTGATAGGTGAGCCGTATGCCGCCCTCTTTAAGCAGAGCGGCTGCCTTCTTGAATTTTTCGATTGTTTCGTCGAATCTGCCGTCAATATAGCATTCAAGCGGACATCCGATGCCGCAGTATTTTGCGCCGATTGTTTTCAGATAATCGACAGCCTCCCTGCCGTTTTCGAGGAAAAAGTCGGGACCGTGATGTACCGAAATGCAGGTGAGACCGAGCTCATCGAGCATGGAACGGACATCACTTGCGGTATGTCCGAAATATCCCGCAAATTCGACATAATCGTATCCGATTTCCTTGACTTTTTTGAGCGTGCCGAAGAAATCTTTTTCCATCTCGTCTCTGAGCGAGTAAAGCTGTATGCCTATTTTGAATTTTTTCATAATCGGAGCCGCTCCTTTCCCAAATTGATTTGCCTTAATTCAACGTCGGTTACTGACCGAGAGTTTTCAGATAGTCTCTCGACATCTTCGCCGCTTCGAGGCAGGGTGTTTCATACGAGCTGTCCTGCTCGACTATAACATATTCGATTCCCGCTTTGTCGGCGGCATCGAGAATTTCGGGGATGTTCTGACGTCCCTGTCCGATCGGAACATAACGGAATCCTCTCTCTTCCTGAGAGCCCGAAACCGCCTTGCCCGAATTGTCGATAAGAGCGTATACAGGACCTGCGGCAAGCTTTGTGCAGACAAAATCCTTGAGATGCACCGTTTTCATCTTTCCCGAATATTTGAGAAGGAACTTTGACGGATCGACGCCGGCGTAATGCGCCCAGCAGGTGTCGACTTCGCCCTCGATGTCGTCACCCATTGCGGCGTAGATCTTTTCGAGAATGTATTCTCCGCCGTCTTTGGTGAATTCGAAATCGTGGTTGTGATAGGTGAGTCGGATTCCGTTTTCTTTGAGCAGAGCGGATACCTTCTTGAACTTTTCGATTGTCTCGTCGAATTTGTCGCCCATGAAGTTCTCGATGGGGTACCACGGAACGGCACAGTATTTCGCGCCGATTGTTTTCAGATAATCGACAGCTTCTTTGCCGTTTTCAAGGAAAATATCGGGACCCTGGTGAACCGAAATGCAGGTGAGACCGAGCTCGTCGAGCATAGAGCGGACTTCTCTTGCGGTGTGTCCGAAATATCCCGCAAATTCGACATAATCATATCCGATTTCCTTGACTTTTTTCAGTGTGCCGAAGAAATCTTTTTCCATCTCGTCTCTGAGCGAGTAAAGCTGTATGCC
>CAZHPU010000039.1:0-6184 GCA_964534435.1 uncultured Lachnospiraceae bacterium
TTCCGCTTCTTATGTCGGGCGACAGACGCGTCAGAAAAGCGGCATTCGACCGTATGTACAAGGTGCTTGGCGGCTTCCGCAACACATTCGCGACCATAATGAACGGATTTGTGAAAGAGCAGATCGCGTGGTCGAAAGTGAGAAAATTCCCGACCGCGATGGAAGCGTCGGTTTTCGGAGACGACGTTCCGACCGATATTTGCAACAATCTTATCGATACCGTCGAGAAAAATCTCGGCGTGCTCTACCGCTACTATGATTTGAAGCGCCGTATGCTCGGGCTCTCCAAACTGCATATGTACGATCTTTATCCCGCGGTTGTCGCAGACTGCGACAAAAAGTACGATTACGACGACGCGGTTAAAATCGTGCTTGACGCGCTGAGACCTCTCGGCGATGAATATGTAAAGACGCTCAAAGAGGGATACGAGAGCGGATGGGTTGACGTTTACCCCACACCGAACAAGCGGGGCGGCGCATACAGCGGCGGATCATACGATACCGCGCCCTATATGCTGCTCAACTACAACGGAAGCTATGACGATGTCTCGACACTCGCGCACGAATCGGGACACTCGATGCACAGCCATTATTCCTGCACGGCAAACAGCTATCAGGACAGCGGCTACACGATTTTCGTCGCGGAGGTTCCGTCTACCGTAAACGAGCTGCTGCTCGCCAAAGATCAGCTGAAAAAGGCGACCGACAAAAAAGAAAAGCTCTTTATTGTCAATCAGCTGCTTGAAGTGTTCAAGGGAACGCTGTTCAGACAGACGATGTTCGCGAAATTCGAGAAAACGATGTATGAGCTGGCCGAGAGCGGCGAAACGCTTACCGCCGATCTGCTCTGCTCGAACTATTATAAAATCGTAAAGAAATATTTCGGAAAAGAGGTCGCCGTCGACAAGAACATCGAATGCGAGTGGATGCGCATACCGCATTTCTACTACAATTTCTATGTCTACAAATACGCGACCTGCATTTCGGCCGCCTGCGCGATTGTAAAGCGCATTGAAGAGGGCGGAGAAGAGTATGTCGGAAAATACATCGACTTTTTGTCCTGCGGAGGCTCAAAGTCGCCGCTTGACAGCCTGCTTGTGGCGGGTGTCGATCTGCGCTCGCCCGATGTCGTAAAGGACGCCATAGATATGTTCTCCGAACTGCTCGATGAATTCGAGGAGCTTTCGGCAGAGTAAAAAGCGAAGCGGGGACGGCGGAAATCTTCCGCCGTCCTTTTTGTTAACAATTAAAGGGTTGACAAGTCGGGCGTTTTTATGTATATTATCTATTGACGGATAAACGCACAAAGCGGAACTTTGAAATCGGGAGGAACCGAAAGTGATGAAAAAAACAAGAAAATTCGCGGCCGCTCTTTCGTCGCTGCTCGCGGCATCGATGCTTTTCTGCACGGGATGCTCGGGGGACGGCGGACAGACGGTTACAAGCGATAACGGCGGCACGGTTACGACCGCCGCACCCCCCGACGACAGCGGGCAGACGGTCGATCCGAAAATAAATCTTTCGGGATATAAAATCGTCGAGCCCGGAACGCAGTCGGCAAGCCTTAAAAAAGAGATTCTCGCTCTCGCGACCGCCATCGAAGAGATAAACGGCGGCACGGTTGAGCGCGTGAAAACATCGTCCGATGCGGCGGACGCAAAAGAAATCATCATCGGAGACGCCGCAAGCGACAAATCGACGGCGGCACTCGCAACTCTGACAACGGCGGGATATCTGAACGGATATGTCATCAAGGTCGACGGCAGCAGAATAATCATAAACGGCACAAATCTGATTTCGACGGCGATCGCGGTCAGACTGTTCAGAAAAAATATGATTGAAAACGACGGCGGCAGCGCATACTGCACGGCATCGGGAGAGAAGGTTGAAAAATTGACGGATACAACTATTTCGGTAGGCGGAACGGCATATCTTCAGGTTGAGGATAAAACCGTAGTTTATCAGCCGTCAAGACAGGATCCGAACGCGAATCTTTCATACGGAAAGATAATCGTACTTGAACATAACGGCGACAACAACGGTCTTATTTTCGTTACAGGTCAGTCGATAAACGAGGATGATTATATCGTTCACGTCAGCAGAGACGGCGGCAAGACTTTCGAGATACAGTCGCGAATCAGGACCAAAAAGACCGGAATGGTCGCGAACTGGCAGCCCTGCATCTACGAACTGCCCTGCGCGGTCGGCGATCTTGCCGAAGGCACGCTGATATTCGCGGGATGCGTACGCGACTACAATACGTCATATCGTACCGAGATAACACTCTGGAAGAGCACCAATCTCGGCGAAACATGGAGCACGCTGTCGGTCTGCGCCACAGGCGGCGGACTTACGGGCGAAGTCGCGGGGCTCTGGGAGCCTTTCCTCTATGCCGAGGACGGCAAACTTTACTGTCTGTATTCGGATGAAACCGATCCCGACCACAGCCAGATGCTCTCGCTCAAATATACCGAAGACGGCAAAAATTGGAGCGACAGAGTCATTATCGTGGCCTGCGGTCAAAAGAGTCTGCGTCCCGGTATGATTGCCATGACAAAACTGCCGACGGGCGAATATTTCGTCGTATACGAGATGGTCGGCATATACGGCAACCCGATACACTATAAGAAGTCGAAGAGCCTTACCGACTGGGGTGACACGTCGAATAACGGCACGATAATCGCGACAAGCGCGGGAGAAAAGCTCGGCTCGTCGCCCTACTGCGTATGGACGCCGCTCGGCGGTGAAAACGGAATGATTATCGTTACCGGAAAATTCATGGCATCGGGCGCAAGCTCGACCGGAAGCGACTGGCTTATAAGCTTCGATCTCGGCAAGACATGGAAAGCCTGCGACAATCCGCTGCCCTATAAGGACGGCGCATACTCGCCCGGAATGTTTGTCGCGAAAGACGGCAGCATCTACTATGCAAACAGCGTCGAATGCGATTTCAGAAATATGCTCTGTCTCGCGATGACTCATATCACCGTCATAGACTGAATATCATAAAAAATCGGAGCCGTATGAAAAGACGGCTCCGATTTTTTTGCAAAAAGCGAAAATTATGTTGACAAGCAGACAAATATAATATATAATTATGCCGAAAAGACCGCAATGATATGATGAAAAATTGCGCAATATGACAAATTATTACCGATTTGTGGAGGAAACCGCCAATGAAAAAAATCAGAAGAATAATCGCGCTTGCGCTCTGCGCCGCGACCGTTCTGTCGGCCTCGCTTACCGCAGGATGCTCGCAGGGCGGCGAAAGCGGTACAAGCGAAATCACAACAAACGCATCCGACAGTCAGCCGACGGTCGAGGGTATCGACCTTGCGGGATACAAGATTGTCTATGCGGACAATCAGACATCGACTGTCAGAAAAGAGGTAAACTCTCTCGTATCGGCGGTTCAGGATATTAACGGCAGCGAAATGGAACGCACAAAAGACGCGAGCGACGCGGCGGACGCCAAAGAAATCATCATCGGCGATACCGCAAGCGGCAAATCGGCGGAGGCACTTGCCGTGCTGACCGCCGCGGGATATGTAAACGGATATATTATCAGAGTCGACGGTACGAGAATCGTCATTAACGGAACAAACGCCTACTCGACGGCAATCGCCGTAAGAAAGTTCACCGAAAACATGATCGCAAAGAGCGGCGCCGACAAGGCGGTCTGCACCGCGAGCGGAGACACGGTCGAAAAGCTCTCGGACAATCTTATCTCGATTGACGGCAAGGCCTATCTTCAGGTCGAGAACAAGACGGTCGTTTACGAGCCGACAAAGGCAAATCCGAACGTAACCCTGACCTACGCGAAAATAATCGTGCTCGAACATAACGGCGACAACAACGGACAGATTTTCGTAACCGGCGAGTCGCTTGACGAAGAGGCCTATATTGTCCATGTCAGCACAGACGGAGGCAAGACATTCAATATCCGTTCGAGAATCAAAACAAACAAATCGGGAATGGTCGCGAACTGGCAGCCCTGTATCTACGAGCTGCCCTGCGCGGTCGGCGATATGCCCGAAGGAACGCTGATATTCGCGGGATGCGTACGCGACTACGCAACGGCGACACGTACCGAGATTACTCTTTGGAAGAGCACCGATCTCGGCAAAACTTGGAGCACCCTCTCGGTCTGCGCCACAGGCGGCGGACTCACGGGCGACGTTGCGGGACTTTGGGAGCCTTTCCTCTATGCCGAGGACGGCAAACTCTACTGCCTCTATTCGGACGAAACCGATCCCGACCACAGCCAGATGCTCTCGCTTAAATA
The DNA here is from genome assembly GCA_964534435.1 of uncultured Lachnospiraceae bacterium. GTDB lineage: Bacteria > Bacillota > Clostridia > Oscillospirales > CAG-272 > CAKSQF01. Next base: position 4,286 of record CAZHPU010000039.1, read on the forward strand.
TACATCCGACGGCAAAAAATGGAGTGACAGAGTCATAATCATCGCCTGCGCCGAAAAAGATCTGCGTCCCGGCATGGTATCCATGACAAAACTGCCGACAGGCGAATATTTCGTGACCTACGAAATGGTCGGAATGAGCGGCAACCCCATCCACTATAAGAAAACAACCGATCTGACCGACTGGGGCGACACATCGACAACCGGTACGAAAATCGCCACCAAAGGCGGAAACCGACTCGGCTCGTCGCCTTACTGCGCATGGACGCCTCTCGGCGGCGAAAACGGCATGATAATCGTCACCGGTATGTTCATGGGATCGGGAAGCTCGAAGACGGGTACCGACTGGCTCGTGAGCTTCGATCTCGGCAAGACATGGAAATCATGCGACAATCCGCTTCCTTATCAGGCGGGCAATCACCGCTACGCTTATTCGCCCGGACTCTTCGTGGCAAGCGACGGCAGCATCTACTATGTAAACGACATTAACTGCGAGTCGTCGAGATTTAAGGATAAGGCAAGCATCACAATGGCATATATCACGGTAATAAGCTGAAAATCGAAACAGGATAAATAAAAGACGGAATGAATTTGTCTTGAAAGGAAGATAACAACTATGGAAAACAGCAAAACCGTATCGGTTGCGGGCAAGGCAACCCTTCACATTGATAAGAGAACGGTCGTTTACGGTCCCTCAAAAGAAAAACCGAATGTATCGCTCACCTATCCGCAGGTTATTCTGCTTGAACGCAACGGAAAGAACAACGGACTCATTTATGTCACCGGAGAGTCGCTTGACGTTGATGCCTATATCGTTCATGTGAGCAGAGACGGCGGCAAATCGTTTGAGATTCTCTCCGAAATCAGAAGCGAAAAAGAGGGAATGATCGCCAACTGGCAGCCCTGCATCTACGAGCTTCCGTGCAGAGTCGGCGATATGCCCGAAGGAACGCTGATATTCGCGGGATGCGTGCGCGACGCGAAGATAACAAAAACCGAGATAACTCTCTGGAAGAGCGCCGATCTCGGAAAAACATGGGAAGTTCTTTCGGTCTGCGCGACAGGCGACGGAATATCGGGCGAGGTCGCGGGACTTTGGGAGCCTTTCCTCTATGCGGAGGACGGCAGACTCTACTGTCTCTATTCGGATGAGTCGGATCCCGACCACAGTCAGATGCTCGTTCTGAAACATACCGAAGACGGCAAAAATTGGAGCGACAGAGTGAAAATCGCCTGCTGCGGCGAAAAGAAACTGCGTCCCGGCATGATAGCTCTCTCCAAACTCCCGACAGGCGAATATTTCGTCGTGTACGAAATGGTCGGAATGGAAGGCAACCCCATTTATTACAGAAAAACGAGAAATCTCACCGACTGGGGCGATATGTCGTATGACGGCACAAGAATACTGACAAAAGACGGCAGCAGACTCGGCTCGGCTCCCTACTGCGTATGGACACCTCTCGGAGGAGAAAAGGGAATGATAATTGTCACCGCGATGTTCATGGGCGCGGGAAGCTCGAAAACGGGCACAGACTGGCTCGTCAGCTTCGATTTCGGAGAGACATGGGAATCCTGCGACAATCCGCTTCCGTACAAGCCGGGCAAGCACCGCTTTGCCTATTCTCCCGGAATGTTTGTCGCAAAAGACGGCAGCATCTACTATGTGAACGATATAAACTGCGAAAATCCCGCGTTTGAGGATAAGGCAGACATCGTAATGGCTCACATTACGGTTACCGAATAATTTTTATAAAACAAATTCACCCTCTGCCTTTTCGGGCAGAGGGTGAATTCATTATATGATTTTTTAATCGCTTGTCTCGGCTGTTGACGGAGCGGTTTCGACCGCTTCTGTCGTCGCGGGTGTTGTCTCGGCGGCATCTGTTGTCGCGGGCGTGGTGT
>CAZHPU010000039.1:6284-9727 GCA_964534435.1 uncultured Lachnospiraceae bacterium
GCTTCTGTCGTCGCGGGTGTTGTCTCGGCGGCATCTGTTGTCGCGGGCGTGGTGTCGGCGGTCTCGGTTACCCAGTTTACGGCTTCAACCATAACGGGAAGCATTTTCTGCTGCATAAACTGCGAGAGAAGATTGTTTTCCTCGAATACCTCGACAAAATCTCCGACATCTTCTATGCTGTAATAATAGCTGTAATAGTCGCTGTAATTGTTGTAATTGTCATAGCAGGTGGCGATAAATTCGGCTTTTGTCAGGGTGATGTTGTATACGCCGAACAGATAGTTCCAGATAAGGCGCTCGCCGATATACTCTTTTGCGTTCTCTTCGGCATCTTCTTCAAGCTCGGCGAGCTCATCCGCGGTAAGGTCCTCTTCGGTCTTTTTGTAATATTCGTAATATGACTGTTTGTATTCGGCAATCTGCTCATCGAGCGCGTCCTGCGGATAGCTCTCGATTTCGATCTTTTCGAGAATTGCACTGTATGCGAGCTGCTCTTTGTATGAGAGAATGAGATAATCCTTAAAGCTTTCGACATCGGTGTAGTCGCCGCTTGTGTATGTGCTTACCGTTTTGTCCGAAAGTACGGGCGCCTCATCCGGCCTTTTGATTTTAACGATTTTTACCGTGAAATTCACCAGCTTGTCGCGAAGCTCTTTTACGCTGTAAATCGGGCTGAAACGCACGGTAACCGTGACCGTTTCGCCTGTTTTCGCGCCGATAAGCTGTTCCTCGAAACCTTTCGCGCTTCGCTCGGGGTTTATCTGGTCTTCGTATTCGCCGACGAATGTGTATGAGCCGAGTTCGAGCGAATATCCTTCGGAATCGCCCTCGTTTGTCATGCCCGCCATTGTTTCGTCGCTGAATGTTTCGCCTTCGGCACTCTCACCCGTATAGTATATGGTGACGAAATCGCCGTTTTGGGCGGGCTCGTCCTCACCGAGTTCGGTATAGGTTTGAAGGCTGTCGAGCATGTTGGCTATATACTGTTCATACCGATATGTGACCTGCGATTCCGAAATTTCGAGATTCGAGAAGTCGGTCACTTTAAGATATTTAAGATAGTCGTCATATACGAATTCGCTGATCGGAATGACGTCATTATCCGCAAGATCCTTGAATACGACAGACGAAAGATCTGTCTCGGATGTGCTCGGCGTCTCCTCGGTCGATGCCGCGGTCGTCCGGTCTGTTGTCGATGCTCCCGTACCCGCGCATCCCGAAAGAGCCGCACATGATACCGATATTGCGGCGGCAAGCGTAATTGCCGTGAGTTTGCGTTTTGTGTTCATTTTTCGATTTTGCTCCTTTTTTCGAAACCTGTCTGCATTTGCCCCGACCGCCGAAAAGCGGCGGCGGAAAGTGTCTGTCAATAATTCTACCCGCCATTTGTGAATAAATCTACCGACCGATGTGATTTTTCGGTGATGGTTTTTCTTTTGCAAAAGCTGAAATAAAATCAAAAAAACTATTGAAAATATCTCGTCTGTTTGATATAATAAACAAAAAAAGAGAAACGAGGTTTCAACTTTATGAATATTCCGAGACCCGAATACCCCCGCCCTCAGCTTGTCCGCGACGAATGGATCAACCTGAACGGCAAATGGGAATTTGAAATTGACAACGCGATGGTCGGCAAGGCCAAAAAATTCTTTGAAAGAGAACATCTCGACGGCGAGATAATCGTTCCGTTCTGCCCCGAAAGCAAACTGTCGGGTGTCGGCAACGTCGATTATATGAACTGCGTATGGTACCGCAGAGAAATCGAGATTCCGAAAGAGTGGGAAGGCAAGAACATCCTTCTGCATTTCGGCGCGGTCGACTACTTCGCAACCGTTTATGTGAACGGCTGCTACTGCGGAGAGCACAGAGGCGGATATACTCCGTTTAAGGTTGACATCACAAAATACCTTAAAGAGAGCGGAAACTATATCACCCTTTGCGCAGAGGACGATACAAAGAGCGGCAATCAGCCGGTCGGCAAACAGTCGCAGGCATATTATTCGGCAGGCTGTTCGTACACAAGAACAACCGGAATCTGGCAGACCGTGTTCATGGAGCCGGTCGACAAATATTATGTCGAGAGCTACAAGACCTACCCCGATGTCGAAAACTGTGCGGTAGATCTTGAGGTCAAACTCAACAACTACGCAGTCGGCTGCAAAATCACGGCGGCTGCATTCTACGAGGGCAAAAAGGTCGGAGAAGCATCGACCGTACTTGACTCGATGTCGGCAAACATCTATCTCGCACTTACCGAAAAGCATCTTTGGGAAGTCGGCGCGGGCAGACTCTACGATCTCATTTTCACGGTAGAACGCGACGGCAAGCTGCTTGATGTCGTCAAATCCTATTTCGGTCTGCGCTCTGTTGCGCTTACCGAACGCAAATTCCTGCTCAACGGAAAGAGCGTATTCGGCAGATGGGTGCTCGATCAGGGCTTCTATCCCGACGGCATTTACACGGCTCCGAGCGATGAGGCACTGAAAGCCGACATCGAAAAGTCGGTTGAACTCGGCTTCAACGGCGCAAGACTGCATCAGAAGGTATTCGAGCCCCGTTTCCTCTACTGGGCGGACAAACTCGGCTATCTCGTATGGGGAGAGCAGGGCAACTGGGGACTCAACACCGACGATCTCACCGAAATCCGCAACTGGCTGCCCGAATGGATGGAATCAGTTGTCCGCGACTTCAACCATCCCGCGCTCATCGGCTGGTGTCCCTTCAACGAAACATGGGATACACGCGGAAGACGTCAGTCGGATGACCTTATAAGACTTACCTATGAGGTTACAAAGGCAATGGATCCGACACGTCCGGTAATCGATACATCGGGCAACTTCCATGTCGGCGGACATTCGGATATATTCGATGTTCACGACTATGAGCAGGATCCGGTAAAATATGCCGAGAATTACGCAAAAGGCGTGTTCGTAACATTCAAGGACCGTCAGAACTGGTACGGCCAGCCCTTCTTCGTATCCGAATACGGCGGAATCCGCTGGACAAACGATCAGAACGGATGGGGCTACGGCAACGGACCTAAGACCGAAGAGGAGTTTATCGCACGCTACAAGGGACTTACCGAAGCGATGCTCAACAACCCCGACTGCTTCGCATTCTGCTATACACAGCTTTACGATGTCGAGCAGGAGCAGAACGGTCTTATGACATACGACAGAGTTTACAAGTTCGATCCGAAAATCTTCCGTGATATAAACACACAGAAGGCAGCGGTCGAAGACTGACCGATATAAAAAACAATAAAAACCCCGTGCACCCTTTTCGGGTGTACGGGGGTTTTGAAAGCATAACGAAAAATCATAGCGGAGGAAATGATGGGAACGCAGACCGGCACGGGAAAATCGAAAAGTACGGGCGGCTCGGGGCAGATGAAAAAGAGCTGTTCCTCGAATTTTGCCGCATCATACGGCGGGAGCGGCTAC
>CAZHPU010000039.1:9737-11616 GCA_964534435.1 uncultured Lachnospiraceae bacterium
ATCTTCGTCATCATCCGGGGGCAGTCTGCGCAAATCATCGACCTATGTAAAAAAAGCGGCATCCGCATACCGAAGATCGGGAATGAGCGGCGGTCAGATCGCCGCCTGTATCGCCGCATTTGTCATCGGGATAATCGCGGGGCTCGGCAGTTTCGCGCTGATAACCGAAAACGACCGATTCGAGCTTGTCGGCGATAAGGAAATACGGGTTTCGCTCGGAGAAGAGTATGTCTACCATGAAGAGGGAGCAACGCTCATTTCGTTCGGCAGAGATTTGTCGGAAGAGGTCAAAATCGAAACAAATCTCGAAAAAACCGACGACGGATATATCATCGACAGCTCAAAAGAAGGAATATACTACATAAAGTACAGCTCGGACGATGTAAAATACAAGAATACCCTGCGTGTGCGCAGTATAATCGTCGGAGGTGACGCCGAATGAGCAGAAACAAAATCACAAATTCGGCGGCGGCCGTTCTTGCGGTCATCTGTTTTCTCGTCGGCTTCGCGGGCGGACTTTTCGGCGGATATATGCGGGCCGACGACGATACCGAATCGGACAGCATTGTTTCGGGAAGCCTGTCGGTGCATTTTCCCGAACTCGGAAGCAAGCATACGGGCGACTGCACATATATCAAGGCGGGAGATGTCGACATTCTCATCGATGCGGGCGCGAGAAAAGCGAGCATTGCCGAAATAACCGATTATATCGACAGATACGTGACCGACGGCAAACTCGAATATGTGATTGTCACCCACGCGCATGAGGATCATTATGCGGGATTTGCGGTTAACGAATCCACCGACAGCATATTCGATCTTTACGACATAGGCACGATAATAGATTTTCCGATAACAAATCAGACCGAGGACTCGACACTTTACAAAAATTATCAGCGTGAGCTTGATGAGGCGGTCGAACGGGGCGCGGTACACTACACCGCCGCCCAATGCATACGGACGGGCAAAGACGTTTTCGATCTCGGAAACGGAATCGAACTGAAAATTCTCGACAGCTTCTTCTACTACAACAAAACATCGGGCGAGAACAACTATTCGGTCTGCACCATGATAACAAAGGGAAGCGAAAAATATCTCTTTACCGGCGACCTCGAAAAAGACGGAGAGGAAAAACTTGTGGAGATGAACGAGCTCTCCCACGTAACTCTCTATAAAGCGGGGCATCACGGTTCGTCGACCTCGTCATCCGACACTTTGCTGTCGGCGATAACTCCCGAATATGTCTGCGTATGCTGCTGCGCGGGAAGTTCGGAATATTCGGACAGCCCGAAAAGTCAGTATCCGACGCAGGTTTTCTGCGACCGAATCGCGAAATATACCGAAAACGTCTATGTCACCACCCTCTGCCTCGATTATGAGAACAACAAATTCACATCTTTCAACGGGGATATTGTGCTGACTTCGGATGCAGACGGGATTCGTATCGACTGCTCGGGCTCGTCACTGCCGCTGTATAAGAGTGATTGGTTTAAGGAAAACCGCGACTGTCCCGACGAATGGAAAAAATCTTCGGACAGGAAAGCCGCGTAGCCGATTTGCCGAAAAAGATAAAACAAAAACTGCCGCAGGCGGCCCGACACGGGAGCCTGCGGCAGTTTGTCTTCGTTTATTTGAGCTTTTTGAAAAGGGTTTTCACCGACGGATAAATTTCTCTGAATTTTGCGTATCGGTCGGCGTAGCGCGCCGCGATTTCGGGATCGGGCAGAATCGTCTTTTTCAGTCTGACGATAGATGCGGCACAGTCGGCTACCGTCGGGTAGGCTCCCGCACCGACCATCGCGAGCATGGCGGCGCCGTAGCCCGGTCCCTGCTCGGTCTGCACGAGTTTTATCGGAATATTCAGGATGTTGCAGATGAT
>CAZHPU010000040.1:0-11297 GCA_964534435.1 uncultured Lachnospiraceae bacterium
GTTTACCGCAAATTTGCTGGTAGGATAGCCTACACCCGACGGCTGTCCGTAAAGGCTGACCATCGAGCTTGTATTGATAATTACTCCGCCGCCCTCTTCTTTCATAATCGGGGCAACTGCGCGGCAACCGTTGAATACGGCGGTGACATTCAGATCCATGATTTTCTTGAAGGCTTCGGGATCATACTGATAGAGGGGCTCGCGAGCGGATACACCGGCGTTATTTACCAGAATATCAACGCGTCCGAATTTTTCCTTTACCTCATTTATCGCAGATTCTACCGATGCGTAGTCGCTGAGATCGGGGGCGAGACCGATTACGTCATAATCGGGGTTTTCGGCATGGAGTTTTTCGAGTGCCTTATCGACGGTTTCCTTGCGTGAGCCGAAAAGAGCAACGGATGCGCCGTTTTTCAGAAATGTTTGGACAATCGCAAATCCGATACCGCGTGTTCCGCCGGTTACGATTGCTTTTTTTCCGTTAAGAAGCATAGCTTATCTCCTTTTATTTTCCGCCGTTCTGCACGGCATTTTTTATACTTTGTTATTATAACATCAATCGGCTGTAAAGTCAAGTTTTCCGAATGATTTTTACAAAAAACAGGCAAGTTTCGGCGGTATCGAACGAAAAAACGCCCGATTTTGAAAATCGGGCGTTTTTATTCTATTTTATTGTCATGGTTTTTACCGCAATCACAAGTCCCGCTGCCATTTCGACAATCGAGAGTCCGAGCAAAAGTCCGGAGATAAAATCTTTTACATCGGTTCCGCCGACCGTTCCCGACAGCGCACTGCTTGCGATACCGAGCACAATCAGGAGAGCGCCGGACAGCGCCCTTCTCTGCCGTTCAAGTTCCTGCGTACGGCGCAGAAGATCGAGAATACGGTCGTCATCGCAGCTGCGTGTGCCGGTTTCGGCGGCGTCTTTTCCGTCCATCAGTTCGGTGAGAGTCACATTCAATGTTTCGCAGAGCTTTTCTATGATGCCGTAATCGGGCATACATCTGCCGTTTTCCCATTTCGAGACGGTCTTATTCGATACACCGACTGTCTCGGCGAGCTGTTCCTGAGTCAGATTTAATGCGCGGCGCTTTTTTGCGATATAGCCGCCTATTGTCGCTTGATTCATTTAAGGTCCTCCTATGTTTTTCGCTGACGGCGAAATCATACCGCAGATTCGGTGGTTATTCCATCCCTCATCGGTGGAAATCGGGTGGAATTTCGATTTTATTTGTCTTTTTTGTCTTTATCGGTGTCACAGGTGCTGCCGAAAGCGGCTCCGAACGCGATTCCGACAGCAGTCCACAATGCGAGATTGCCGAGGCAGCAGCCGAGTGCGACTCCGAAAAGCATGCCGACCGATATTCCGAGTCCGAGTCGGTCGATTCCCTTTTTTTGCTCATTCCGATTGTTCATATTTTACTTTTCCCTTCGGCTGTCATAAAACAGCCGCTTTCATTCGATTTTTACAATAAAATTCTAATCGAATTTAAGTAAAATTTACAATCGGTTTAAGGTAATTCTTATGTAAAATCTCAGCCCTCGTGATGCGGGATATTCAGTATATTTTCGATATCTTCAAGGCTGTCGGCAAAATATATTCCCTCCTGACGCTTTTCGGAGGAGAGTCCCATTTCGGTCATATGTTCGAGAAGCAGTTTCAAATGGTCGTAGTAGCCGTTCAGATTATAGATTATGCAGGGAGCGTCAAGATGTTTCATCGACACCTTTGACATTATCTCCGAAATTTCTTCGAGTGTCCCCGTTCCGCCGGGAAAAGCGATAAACGCCTCGCCGAGTTCGATCATTTTCTTTTTGCGCTCTTCCATATCTTCGGTTACAATCAGTTTTGTCAGATTTTCGTGCTGAATTTCGTTCTCGACGAAAAAACGAGGTTCGACGCCGATTACCTCGCCGCCCGCATCGAGCACGCTGTCGGCGAGCATCCCCATAAGTCCCGATTTCGAGCCGCCGTATACCAAAACGTTATGCCCGCCGCCTATCATCTTTCCGAGCTCTTTTACCGCATCGCGAAGTGATTTGTCGCTGCCTTCATATGCGCCGAGATAGACTGTTATATTCATATATCGAATCTCCCTTTTATAAAATCGTGCGGCGACACCGCCGTCTTGAAATCGAGGTTATTATATCATACCGACTAATAAAAATCAATCGAGTAAAACAAAATATCGGCTGTCGAAAAGTCGGAAGGCTTTTCGACAGCCGATTTTATATTTTATGATTACAGCAGAGAGGCCAAGAGATCTCCGTAACCTACGATATTGAAGTGCGAATCCTTTGTGGTATCGGTTCTCGCGTTATAATATCCTTTGATATTGAAGCATCTGTCTTTTAAGACTTTATCGCCGTTATCGCTGACCTCGACATAACCGAGAATATTGAACCGGCTGTCTTTCAGAACAAGTTGTCTTGACACGGATTTTTCTCCTTTCGGTTATATTTTTTCGGGATTAAATCAGCTTCCCGACGGCACGTAGGGCGTAATTGCCGCCGCAACTCCGCTTATCGGCATTGTCTGCAGCCACACCTTGCCGGGGCCCGTAAGAACGGTATTAAAGAGTCCCTCGCCGCCGAACAGTTTATTTTTAAGTCCGGGGACCTGGCGGATTTCCATTTTCATTGTTTTGGTGAAAGCAGCGACATTGCCGGTATCGACAATCAGCTGTTCGCCGTCTTTCAGCTCATATTCGACAAGTTCTCCGTCAATCTCGGCAAACGCGATACCGTGTCCGCTCAGGCGCTGCATAATGAATCCCTCGCCGCCGAAAAATCCCGTGCTTAATTTTTTATTGAAGTGAATCGACAGTTCAACGCCCGGTTCGGATGCGAGAAAAGATTTTTTCTGCAGGATAAGTTCATTATCCGGTCTGATTTCAAGCGGAATGATTTTGCCCGGGAAGCTCGATCCGAATGTAATCATGCCCGCTCCGTTTGCCGTATAGATATTCTGGAACATACTCTCGCCCGAAAACATTCTGGAGAACATCTTCCCCGCTCCGCCGCCTTTTGTTTCCATCTGCATATTGGGCGACATCCATACCATCGAGCCGCGCTCGGTAATCATCTTTTCGCCGTTTTCAAGCAGGCAGGTTACTACCGGGAACACGCCGCCTTTGATTTCGTATTTCATCTTAATTCTCCTTTTGTCTGATTATTAACATTGGGGTATGGTTTATTATATCATCATAATTCGCAGATTGCAACAAAAAGTTGAATTTTTGTTATGTATTTTTTATTTCTGCGGAATACGTCTCAAAATCAGACCGCCGTTTTTTTTGAGCCAATCATGAACACGGTAATAATCGGGGTAAACCCGTAAAAGTTCTTTATAAAAGGCTTTGGAATGATTCATCTGCTTTCTGTGGCAGAGTTCATGCGCGACAACGCTGTCGACCACATCATCGGGCGTCAGCATCAGAAGGCAGTTGAAGCTGAGATTTCCGTCCGAAGTGCAGCTGCCCCATCGGGTTCGCTGACATCTTATTGTGATTTTACGGTAGTCAACACCGACAATCGCCGCGTAGTGCCGAACTTTTTCGGGGATTATGCGTGCCGACTTATCGCGGAGCGCCTCTATCTCGTCTGCCGTCAATTTCGGCATATTTTGAAGTTTTTCTTCACGTTCGTCAATAAGTTTTTGATGCTTTTTTATCCACGCGCTTTTTTCGTCAAGAAAGTCGCGAATTTCAGCCATGCTCGTACGGTAAGGCACGCGCACAATTATTTCGGACGGTTTAAGCTGTACCGAAAGGGTTTTCCGTTTGCTCTTTATTACCGTTACCGGATGACCGTTGAATTCATAATTCATAAAAGTCGGTTCCCTTTATAAAATTATCGATTTTATTCGTATTTTTGCCGTTTATCAGTCGATTTTGCATTTATCGTTGCCGTTTCCCCCGAACTCGCAGCCCCGGACATGACCGTGTCCGTAATACCATCGTCCGTAACGGTAGCCGTAATGAGGCGGGCATTTGGCGCAGTTGCCGCAGCATCTGCCCGATTTTTTGTTTTTCGATTTATCGTCCGACAGTTCGCTCCCGACTCCGAACAGCAGACCGAAAAATCCCGTTTTTTTCATTTTAGGCTTTCCATTTTCCATGTGAATGTTGCGCTGTCGCTGACCTCGATATCGTCGGGCTCTATCTCAACGGCGGCGCATCTTGCGAGCATCGGAGAGGCAAGGCTGTTCTCATCCATATCGTATCGGGTATTCGAGGCAAGATTCGGCTCACCCCAGTTATAGTCAACCGACAGCAGCTCTCCGAGCTGTTTTCCCGAAGCGTCACAGAGAATTTCCGCCTTTCTTCTTGCGTTTGCCGCCGCGCTGCGGAGCATTTTCTCATTGATTGCGGTCGGATCTTTGACGGTAAACGAAATCGCAAGCTGCGGGTGCGCAAGGCAGGATCCGACAGCCGACAGGGCTTTTGCGAGCCGTTTTGAATCAAAATCAAATTCGACTTTAAGATCGTGTTTTACGACATATCCGTTAAATACACGTTCGCTTGTGCCGTCTTTCTTATGTTTGTATTCATAATCGGCATGAATATTGAAATTTGCCGTTTTAACGGCTTTCTTTTCAAATCCGACCGATTCAAGAGCTTTGCCGAGATTTTCGATATTCTCGGATGCTTTATCCATTGCTTTTTCGTAATCGAGATCGCGCGATTCGACCGACATTGACAGGACCGTAAAATCGGGCGAAGCCGAAACTTTTCCCATTCCTTTAACGGTTATTGTTCCCGACATAATTCTACCTCCTTTTGAGCATATCACGCTCATAAATTTATTATACCATCATAAACGTAAAAATTCAAGAACCGCCGATAAAGTTACGGCAAACACGGCAATATTTATGCATAGGTTAAAAGCACCGAACCCGTTCGGGTTCGGTGCTTTTATACTGTTTATTTCGTTATTTACTTACCGAGTTTCACTGTTTTGCCGTATGTGATTCCGTTTTCGTTAAAAGAATCAACGCGGAGATAATATTCCCGCCCCGCAACAAGGGTGGTCACCCCCTTATGCGGATTATTCTTTCGGGATGGTTTGAAGCACGCGGTTAAGCTGTTTGATGCCTTCGGAATCGGTTCCCGCCTGTTTTAGCAGTCCCTCGATTGTCATGCGCTTCATCGCCTGCTGCATCATTGCGACAAGTGCGGGATTGTCTTTTACCGCCGTGGCCACGTCTCCGCGTGCCGCCGCGGCTTTATCCATGATTTTTTTGAGAACGGCTCCCGCCTTGGGATCCGCCATCGCCGCCGCCATATTATCTTTGACCGACCAGCATTTTTCGTTTATCTCTCCGTCAAACCAGTTATTGACAGCCTGACGGTTTTCCATCGAATATGACGGGTTGGGAGAATCGACTTTATTAACGGCAATGCTGTCGGCAATACCGTCTGCGTGAGCCTCAACGATATGTCTGCCGTCGATTTTGATTTTGAAGGTGAAAATCTTATCCGATTTTTTTGTTTCGATATGCTTCCCGTCGACACAGAGCGAAATTTCGGGCAGATTCGAGTATACTTTTATTTCGGTTTCGGATTCGGGGCGGTCGACATATCGGCTTCCGCAGATATGCACAAACGGCTTTTTGCTCCAATATGCCTTATAAAGATAATATGCGTCCTTTTTGATTTTACGGTCGAATGTTACAAGGCCTTTCTGATTTTCGCCGTGTTTGCCGCCTTCATCACGTCCGTCTGCCGCAAAATCAAACATATTCCAGACATGCGTTGCCCACAGCCACGGACGCTCCGAAATCATTTTTATCATATGCTCATGATAAACGCATTGATAGCTTTCGGTATAGTCGCCTTTTTCGGGGTTTGAGCTTTGATAAGCGGGGTTTGCGTCGGCTCCGTATTCGGCAAGGCCTATCGGGCGGTTCGGGAACATCCTGTGAAAATTATCGAAAAATTCTTCATTCTGCGAAAGTTCGCCGATATACCAGCCGAAATAGAGATTATAGCTGTTCACATCGGGAATATCGAGAATCGGGCTTGCCGTTTCGAGCATAAAAACATTTGCCATGCTCGTTTTACGAGTGGGATCGAGTCTATGCGCAAGTGCGTTGAGCTCACGGTGATTTTCGAGCAGATCGTCATTCACGACACTCGCCGCGGTAATCTCATTGGAGAGCCCCCACACGGCTATCGACGGGTGATTATAGTTCTGAACAATCAGTTCTCTCATCTGCGAGAGAGTGTTTTCTCTGCCGTCCTTCATATGCATTGATATATAGGGTATCTCGGCCCAGACGATAATTCCCTTTTCATCGCACAAATCATACATAGCCTGCGGATGCTGATAATGCGCCAGACGCAGAGTATTTGCGCCGATATCGAGAATCATATCGACATCCTCGGCGATTTTTTCGCGATCGGCGGCGCTGCCGATATTTTTATGATCCTGATGAGCCGCAACGCCGCGCAGAGGATAGCTGTGTCCGTTCAGGATAAAGCCTTTTTCGGCATCAATCTCGAATTTTCTGCATCCGAAGCGCGCGGAGATTTTATCGCCGCAGTATTCGGCCTCCGCGGTATAAAGATACGGATCGGCGAGTCCGTCCCAGAGGTGAACCGGAGAAATCACAAATTCGGCGCTCGCGTATCCGTTTACAGACGGCAGGGTGCGGCTTTCGCCGTTTACCTTAATCGTTACATTGCCGTCGCCTGTCTGCCGGGTTTCGACAGTTACCGTTGCCGAGTTCTTTTCCAAATCGACAATAGGTGTAACCTTGATACCCGGCATTGCGTCTTTTACAAGTTCAAAATGATTTTCGGGCAGAACAATCAGATTAACATCGCGAACAAGACCGCCGTAGAAGGTAAAATCTGCTTTCTGCGGATAGACACGGTTATTATCCGAATTATCCACGGCGACAGAGAGCAGGTTATCGCTCTGCAAATATTTTGTGATATCGACGCGAAATGCCGAATATCCGCCTTCGTGACGGGCTACAAGTTTACCATTCAGATACACTTCGGCAGTCATCGCCGCTCCGAGAAATTCGAGCACGGCGCATTTTCCGCTCATTTCATCGGGTTTCGGGAACCGTTTGCAATAGACGGCCCTGCCGCGCATATAGTCATTGCCGCCGTCCTGTCCGTCAATCGCGTTCCATGTATGCGGAATCGTTACCGATTCCCAATCATCTGGAAATGTTGACGGCAGATCGGCCGTTTTACAAAATTTCCATGAATCGTTAAAATTTATTATTTTCCGCATCGGTTATTTTCCTTTCGTATAGCTTCCGAGAAGTGCGAGGCTTTCTTTCGGATGGCGCGACATATCGGTGCGGTCGACCGAAATCAGTCCGAACCGCATCGAAAAGCCTTTCTGCCATTCGAAATTATCCATAAGACTCCAATGCAGATAGCCTTTTACGGGTATTCCCTTTTCGATGCATTTTTCAACCGAGCGCATGGCGCGGCGGATAAATTCGCATCTTGCGGCATCGTCGTCTGTGGCTATGCCGTTTTCGGTGACGAGTATATCCTTTTTGAAATCTTTCGCCACCCATTCAATCACGTGTCCGAGTGCATCGGGATAGAATTCATATTCCATTTGCGTCGTTTCGGCACCTTCGGGCACTCCGACATCGCCCGAACGGGCGACAAGGGTGCGTGTATAGTTCTGCACGCCGAGAAAATCGTCATCCGCGATATACGGCAGATAATGAGTAAACTCATCATTCCGTATCTTTTCCGCCTGCTTTTCGCCGCCTTCAAACGGCTGAACATCGTGCAGCGACAGGGTAAGTCCCACCTTTACCTGTGGGGCGATGCGGCGAATGACATCACGGGCTTTGGTATGAGCCTCCATAATCAGCAGATCGCCTTTTGCGGTGCGCATTGTCTGAAATCCTTTGGGATCTTTTGTGCCGACCGCTTCGAGTTTTTCTTTTCCCGCAAGTGCCATATTTTTGAGCATCGTTTCGAGATTCATACCCATCTGCACCTTGCCGTCGGCATCTTTTTTCTTATTTTTGCCGCCGTGAAGCATCTTTTTCATATAACGCTTTGCGATGGCGGCAATCTGAAGTCCCATATTCGCCTCGTTAATCGTGCAGACATAGCTAAGCTCGTTTCCGAGTTTCGTCATTACATATTCGACATAGGACGCGAAATCGTCGGGCGTTGTTTCGGCTTCCCAGCCGCCTTTGCGGATAAGCCAGACCGGACTTGAAAAGTGATGCAGGGTTACAATGGGTTCAACGCCGTGAGCACGGCATGATAAAATCACCTTACGGTAGTGCTCGATTTCGGCATCGTCAAACCTTCCCTCTTCGGGCTCGATGCGCGCCCATTCGATTGAAAAGCGGTAGGCGTTGAGTCCGGCATCGGCAAGCAGTCCTATATCCTCTTCATAGCGGTGATAATGATCTACCGCATCGCCAGATTTTTCGAGATAATCGGTATGTTTTATATTTTCGAGTGCCCAGCAGTCGCTGTTTGTATTATTGCCCTCAACCTGATGCGCCGCAGTTGCCGCGCCGATGAGAAAATTTTCGGGTAAGCTCATTTTATGCTGTCCTCCCTTATTTCATATTCGTAATTCCCCGCCGCGGCCGTAACTGTTTTTCCGTCGGGCAGGATTATATCTGCCGCCGTATTGGGCGGGACTGTGATTTTGAAGTATATTTTGCCGTTTTCGTATTTCCATCCGCTCTTTACCGTTCCGACAGGCGATTTCCATTCGGCATTTGCGTATCCGAGAGAGTGATTCGGCATCGGTCTTACGGTAAATTTACCGTTTTCGAGGTTGATTCCGCACACTCCGCAAAAAAGCCATCCGCTGACCGCGCCGTACGAATAATGGTTGAACGAGTCGTGTACGCTGCCGTCGGGGCGTATGCCGTCCCATGTTTCCCAAATTGTGGTTGCACCTTTTCCTACGGCATACAGCCAGCTCGGACACTCATCCTGCAAAAGCAGGCGGTAAGCGGTATCGATATGACCGTTTTCGGAAAGAGCATCGCAGATAAAGGGTGTCGAGAGAAATCCGGTATTCAGATGACAGCCGTTCTTTTCGATAAGTTCTGCCAGCCTATCCGCTGCCGTTTTCTTTTCGTTTTCATCGAGCAGACCGAATGCAATCGGGCGGACATATGCGCACTGACGGTTTGAATTTATTTTGCCGTTATCGGTACAGCAGAATCGGTAGGCTTTCCTTGCGTTTTCCGCAAAATCCGAAAATTCCTTTTCATCGGCGGTTTTTCCGAGTATTTTCGCAATTCGCGAGAGCAAATCCGACGAGCGGTAAAAATATGCCGTAGCGACTTCGGGTGCGCCGTTTTTCAGATTTGTCCGCATTGCGTCCATAGAGGAAATATCGGGTTCAAGCCATTCGCCGAAATGGAATCCCTTATCGACAAGATATTTACGGTAGGGGTTTTTGCGGTTTTTGAATCTTGTCGAATTCGCGCGTCTTTTACAGAAGCGAACCCATTTTGTCATCATATCGTAGTTTTCGGACAATATAGTTTTATCGCCGTAGGCCTCGTAGAGCGCCCACGGAACAAGAACGCAGGCATCTCCCCATCCCGCCGAGCCGCGAATGATTTTCGTGATGATGCCCGTGATGTTATTTGCGGGTGCTATATTGGCGACAATGCCGTTCTTCGCCTGAGAGTAGCGGCAGCAGGCGAGCCATTTGCGAAGCACGGGATAACAGTCGGAAAGATATACCGCGGTGGGTGCGAACGCTCCCGCGTCTCCCGTCCACCCCGCTCTTTCGCGTGTGGGGCAGTCGGTGGGGATATCGCAGAAGTTGGAACGCATACTCCACAGGCTGTTGAGATAAAGACGGTTTACGTCGGCGTTTCCGCATTCGAATTTTCCCGTCTGCTCCATATCCGAGTAGACGGCTACCGCGGTAAATTCGGCATCTTTAAGGTCGATATCGGTCTCTATTTTCGCGTAGCGGAATCCGAATATGCAGAATTTCGGATGAAAGCTGTTTTCGCCGTCCTTACAGATAAATGTCAGTTTCTGCGGTATTCCGCCGTTTTTATTGCGTGCGCCCGGATCGAAATTCGACTGTGTGAAATTGCCGTTTTCATCAAGCGTTTCGCCATGCCAAAGAGTAATTGTCTGTCCCGACTCGGCGGTCAGTTTGACAAGCGTATATCCCGCGATATTCTGTCCGAAGTCGACAACCGTTTCTCCGTTCGGGGTATGTATGATTTTTCCCGCAAAACGCTCTTTTTCGCAAATCGGAAGGCTTTCGGTACAGACGAGGTTATCGTATCCGAAATGCTCGGTCTTTACACCGTGCCAATCGGTTATCTTTTCCATTCGGGCATCCTGCGTTTCGCCGAGTTCGGTATCATTTTCGCGCAGTATTCCCGATTGGCTTGCCTCCCATGACTTGTCGCTGCATACGACCGGTCTGCCGTCGATTTCAAGCTGACAGAGAAGCGAGATATCTTTTCCCGAAAGATTTCTGCATCCGTCTATGCCGTTATTTCCGCGGTAAAGACCGTCTCCGAGAGTTACAAGAAGTTCGTTTTCGCCCTCGGCAAGCAGGCCGTCAAGATCATAACACTGTACCTGCAAACGTTTTTTGTAATCGTCCACACCGGGTGCAAGCACGAAGCTGCCGACGCGTCTGCCGTTAATTCTCGCTTCGTACATTCCGTGGCAGGTAATATACAGTCTTGCGCGGCATTCGGGATTATATCGGTCGATTTTGAAAATTTTACGAAGTATCGAGGCGGGCTGTCTCGTCTTTTCGTCAAGAGCAAGTTCGGGATTTATCCAGTCGGCTTTCCAGCCTATGATTCCGTATTCGAAAAACGATTCTGCCGTCTCGCCCCAATTTCCCGTTTCATCGCAGAGGCGGACCTTCCACAAAACACGCTCTCGCTCTTTTCCGTCATATCCGCAAATGATATGCATTAAATCGGTTTTTATCTCGCCGCTGTCCCAGACGCATTTATCGTTTACAAAAGCCGTAACGCGGCAGGCGGTCTGCTTTACACCGCCGTCGCAAATCCAGCTGAGTATCGGTTTATGCGGTGCGATTCCGAGCGGCGATGTCAAATGATCGCATTTAAGGTTAATCGCTTTCATTTCAAGGCTCTCCCTTTCACAGATGTTCATTAAGCCACTTTGCGCTGATTTCGATGCTTTTTACGGGATCGCCGTCAATCCAGTTGCGGTGGCTTTCGAGGACAATACACTCGGCTTGATTTTTCACTGCCTGTCCGAGAAGTTCATCAAGCGGCAGATTGCCCGGACTGTGAATCTCTATCCTGTTGTCGAAGATCA
>CAZHPU010000041.1:0-11243 GCA_964534435.1 uncultured Lachnospiraceae bacterium
TTCCGATAACCTTTTCGGCGGTATACATCTGCCCGAAAAAAATGAAAAACGCCGCAGTTCTTCTCTTTTCCCTGCTCTTTTATTTTGTCGGCGAGCCGAGATTTTTTATTCTTCTGCCATTATGCGCCTTATGGAGCTATTTGTTCGGACTTGCGCTGTCCTCCGAAAAACATTCTGCGGGAGCAAAAAAAATCATTCTCGCGGTTTCGACAGTCGGCGGGCTGCTTCCGCTTTTCTTTTTCAAATACACTGATTTTTTTATTGAGTCGGCGAACGGCTTATTCGGCATTTCGCTTCCGCTTACCGGCATTTCTCTCCCCGTCGGAATAAGTTTTTACACCTTTCAGTCGGTTTCATACAACATCGACATTTACCGCGGAAATGCGAAAGCCGAAAAAAACATCATATCGTATGCCGCCTATCTGTGTCTCTTCCCGCAGCTTGTGGCGGGTCCGATTGTCCGTTATTCCGACATCGCCGAACAGCTTTCGGGCAGAAACGCGTCTCTGTCCGATCTGTCATACGGAATTTCGCGCTTTGTCGCAGGTCTCTCGAAAAAGGTGATTTTAGCCGACAGCTTCGGTCTGCTCTGCACGGCATACGCCGATTCAACATCGAAATCGGCATTGTTTGCCTGGATTTCGGCAATATCGTATACACTCAGAATTTATTTTGATTTTTCGGGCTATTCGGACATGGCGATAGGGCTCGGGAGGATGCTCGGCTTCGTCTTTCCCGAAAACTTTGACTATCCCTACACCGCGCATTCGATAAGCGAATTCTGGCGCAGATGGCACATAACTCTGTCATCATGGTTTCGGGATTATGTCTACATTCCGCTGGGCGGAAACAGATGCGGAAAGCTGCGCACCGTCCTGAATCTCGCGGCGGTATGGACGCTTACGGGGCTCTGGCACGGTGCAGATTACACATTCGTTATATGGGGACTTATGTACGGGCTGCTGATAATCGCCGAAAAGACGTTTTCGGGCCGATTCTTTGACAGACACCGTCATATCGGCAGGATATACACGCTCTTTTTTACGGTCATCGGATTTGTGATTTTCAGTGCGGACGGCATCGGGGCGGCTGGCGAGATGTTTTCCGAACTGATTTGCGTAAATCTGCCGTTTTGCACTACTGAAACGGTCTATTATCTGAAAAGTTTTCTTCCGCTGCTCATTATCGGAGCCGTCGGCTCCACACCTGCGGTTAAAAAGCTCTTCGGAAAACTGCCCGAGGCGGTACGAAACGCAGCCGTTCCGATTCTTACTGCGGCAGGGCTCATAATATCCACCGCATATCTTGTCGACGGCAGTTTCAATCCGTTTCTCTATTTCAGATTCTGATTTGATTTTTAAGTCGGCGTTTTCGTAAAAATCTCGGGAAAGGAGTATCGTCATGCGGGAAAAATCAAACAAAATTTCAAATATCGCAACCGTGATTATATTTTTTGCGTTTATTTTCGGATTCGCTCTGATTCTCCTTATCACGCCCGATGCCGATTATCTGACATCCGAGCGGCGGCAGGCGGCGAAAATGCCGTCCGCAGGCGATTTCGCAGACGGCGATTTCGCCGAAAATCTCGAAAGCTATCTTGCCGATAATTTTCCCGTGCGGAATATTTTCAGGCGGGTAAAAGTGAGCTTCGCGAACGAAATCCTTATGCAGTCGGATGTAAACGGCTACCGCAAATCGGATGGCAGCGAATACGAAATAATCTATCCGCTGAATGTATCGAGAGTCAAAAAAAATTCAGAACTTTTCGAAAAAATCGCCGCCGAATATTTCGGTGAAAGCAACATCTATTACACTTTGATTCCCGACAAGGGCAGTTATCTTGCCGAGGACATGACGGTTGATCTTGAAGATGTCGAAGATATTTTTTCGGATACTCTCGGAAATTATGCGGAATATATTGATATTTCGGGAGAGCTGTCGGGCGAATCTTATTTCAATACCGACATTCACTGGAAGCAGGAAAAGCTGTCCGGCGTTCTTACAAAACTGTCCGCGGCAATGAAATTCGAGCTTTTTAACGCCGAAGAATGTACTCTTAAATCGGCAGGCGATTTTTACGGCGTTCTTTACGGGCAGGCGGCGTTCTCGGGGATAGAAAAAGACAGTCTGAACTACATTGACTGCGACATCATAGAGGGGTGCAGACTGACTGCCGACGGCAAAAGTTCCGCCGTATACGATTTGGCGGCGGCCGAAAGTTCGGACGACAAATACGACCTTTTTCTCGGCGGAGAGGCTGCCGTCACGCTGATCGAAAACGAATCGGCAGGCAGCGGACGCAGGCTGATAATTTTCCGCGACAGTTTTGCGAGAAGTCTTGTTCCGCTGATGCTGAAAAGTTACGATGAGATCGTTCTCATCGACCTCAGATGGATAAAATCGGGAGCGCTTGACGAGTACGCGGACATTCTGTCCGACGGAGCCGACACCGATGTTCTGTTTATATCAAGCATTCAGGTGCTTAACAGTATGGTATACAAATAATTATACGGCAAAAAAGATTGACGGCGTGTGAAATCGGCTTCGGTATCCGACGGGTTTCACACGCCGCTTTCATTTTTCCCGATTATTGAAATTTGTTTTTTGAAAACTATTGCAAACAAATCGGTTATATGCTAAAATATTAAAATAGATTTATATACATTTTTTCGTTACACAGATTCTTTCAAGGGGTATTCGCCATGCAAAAGTCCGAAAGGTCAACAAACAAAAGAAGAATAACGGCCGCGGTGCTTGCCGCCGCCGCTCTTATCTCGGCATTTGCCGCCGCTTTGACGACGTTTTTCACCGACACCGACAGTCGGAGTGCCGTTTCGTCATCCGAAGTATGTAATTCGGCGTCGGCGGTTGACGACGGAGATGATACATATATGCTTGACCCCTCGGGAAATCTTCTCTTAAAGAGAAGCGGAGAGGATTATTCGACGACGCTCGCCGAAATTTCGGCAAGCAGCATCTGCCTCTCGGACGGCAGATTTATCTGTGTCGGACTTGACGGCTCTATTTTCACAATCGACAAAAACGGTTCGGACAAACAGCTTTTATTCGCGTCCGCAATGGCAGACGGGCCGCTCGCGGCAGCCGAAAACGGAATCTGGTACAAATCGGGCGACAGACTTATGCACATAAAAGACGGAGAATATCCCGTCTGTGCGACAACAGTCGACAATTTTGCCGCCATCAATATGATTTCGGAAACCGAAATCAGGCTGTACGCCGAAAATCCCGACTACATTCAGGAGGAAAGCGGCGGCGAATACGATTTTGAAGAAGAAAACGATCAATACATAGCCTATCTTTTCTCTCCCGAAACGGGATATACCGTTCTGTATGACGAAAATTTGGAGGACACCGACAATCAGGTGACCGTAGAATCGCTGGCAACCGGCTCGGCGACAACGATAAACGGCGTTTCATTCCCGTTTGCCGATTATCCGGTCGGCTCTTTCTTCACGAAAAACGGCGGCTCCTGCACCTGTCACAATCAGGGCATCTGCGTGGCGTCGCCCGCGCGCTGCAACTGTATGAGATACTATCCCACCGGTGTCAAGGCAACCTGCACGGTCGACCTTTATTCATCGCAGTGCTACGGTTTCGCGCGTTTCTGTCAATGGCGCGCCTACGGATATTTCGATGTCGAGAGCAAAAAGTTCTACAACGCATTCGGCAGCAAGCTGAGCGGAGGAAAATGGACGGCGAATACCATTAAGGAAGTTTTCACGTCGGTCGGTCCCGGCGGACATCTTCGCACGGGAAGCGGACACTCGCTCTTTGTTATGCAGGTAAGTTCAACCGGCTTTATAACCTACGAATGCAATATGTCGACAACCGGGAAAAACTGCATAATTTACACGCGCACCTGGACATGGGACTCGTTCTACTCGAGATACGGCTCCCGTGATATGCTCTTCTACAATATGCCGACAAATCTCGACAACACGGGCGAAATCATCGGCAGCGACGACATGACGCCCGGCACATATCAGACTCTCGCCGACATTCTCAACATGAGAGAAAAACCGACGACATCGTCGGCGATTATCGCGCAGATTCCCGATCAGACGATTCTTACGATAACCGAAGTTACGAAAGTCAGCGGATATTACTGGGGATATACCACATACAACGACAAGAGCGGATGGGTCAGACTCGACTATGCCGTACCGATTTCGGGTAAGGTTAAATCGATAAAAATCACTTCCCCTCCATCCAAAACAACCTATTTTGTAGGCGACTCATTTGATACGACCGGGCTTGAGGTGACCGCGTATTTCTCTGACGGAACATCGGTTGTAATTGACGGCTACACCTGCACGGGCTACAATATGTCAACCGCGGGAAGCTATACCGTACGCGTATCGGCAAGCGGTTTCTCGGACACATTCCAAATCACCGTTTACAAGAAGATGATTTATCCTACATCGGTCAAGCTCAGCACCGACAGTGCGGTATCGATTAAAGGCGATAACTACGAGCTCGGTGTAACCTTACAGCCGTCGGAGACAACACAAAGAAAACTTGTATGGAAATCATCGAACGAATCGGTTGCAACCGTTTCCGATTCGGGTGCGGTTGTGATTAAGAGTGCGGGAAAGGCCGAGATTACGGTAACAACCGAAAACGATCTTACCGCAACCATGTCGATTGTCGCAATCGAGATGCCGAGCGGCACCGAATGGTCGGTTGATGTCGACGGAAATCCGCTTCCCGCGCTTCCCGACGGTATCGATCCGCAGGACTATTCGATAAGATACAGAACAAAGAAAACCGACGGAAGCTGGTCGGAATGGGTATATTCCGATATTCCGAACAACATCGGAGCCGAAGTTCAGTGTCAGTTCCGCTCGTTCACAATGACATTCATCTCCGACGGCAAGGACATTTACGAGCCTGCGGCGGTCGATGTAAACACCTATATTGACATAAGCAAATACACGCTCGAAAAAGAGGGCTACATTTTTGCCGGATGGTTTTCCACCAACAGAGCCGCGCTCGCGCTCGACCGCGACTATGCCGTCGGCAAAGAGGTTAAGATAACAGGCGACCTTACGCTGTACGCAGGCTGGATTGAACTCGAAAGAGTGGATGCCGATCCCGACGACAAATACGCCGACGGCGGTACGGTTGAGGGCTTCTCAACAGTCGGTACCGAGGTAAAAGCCGATGAAAACTCGGTCGGCATACGCTTCTTGACAAGAATAAGCAAATCGGTGCTTGACGACATTCAAAAGCTGCACGCCGACAATGCTCTTCCCGACAGTCTGTCATCCACGTCCAAGAAAATCGGCTACGGAACGGTTGTCATCATGAAATCGGCGCTGAAAGGCGATTTGACCAAGGACAGCACGAAGACTCAATATCTGTCATCCAAGAAGGCGCTGATCGTCCCCGCGACCAACGTTTACGCCGAATATTCCGACTATATAATTTACGATGCGCTTGTCAACGGATATGACAAGAATTACTACGATGTCGATTTCGTCGCGCGTCCGTATATTACATATCTCGATGCAAACGGATTCGAACACACCTACTATTTCACCTATACGGGTGATAATGCGGCAGGCGGCGGTCTTGCGGCAAATCTTCACGAGGTTGCCGAAAAGGCATACGAGAGCGGCGACAATCTCACAAAGCACATGATAGAGGATTACATCTACTCAAAATACGGTGAGTGATTATCCTCGAAAAAAGACGGAGAATATTGATATTTACAAATCTATGAGAACTGTTATAAAAATCGGCACATCTACACTCACTCATCCTACCGGCAACATAAACATCAGGCGTGTGGAGAAACTCTGCAAGACGGTCAGCGATCTTAAAAACGCGGGAAACGAGATTATACTCGTTTCATCGGGCGCTATTGCCATGGGCATGGGAAAGCTGAAGCTTCATCACCGTCCGACCGATATGCCGACAAAGCAGGCGGCCGCGGCGGTCGGACAATGCGAACTCATGTACAGCTACGACAGAATGTTCGGAGAATACAATCACACCGTCGCGCAGATACTGATAACAGGCGCCGACCTCGGTTCTGATGAAAGAAGAAACAATTTCGGCAACACGGTATCGCGGCTTCTTGAGCTGTCCGCTCTGCCGATAATAAACGAAAACGACACGGTCGCAACCGATGAAATCTCGGTCGGCGACAATGATAGGCTTGCGGCGATAGTCGCAACCGCTCTTTCCGCCGATCTGCTGATTCTGCTGTCGGACATTGAAGGGCTGTACACAGACGATCCGCACAAAAATCCGAATGCGCAAATCATTTCGAGGGTTGAGAAAATAACTCCCGAAATAATCGCCCTTGCGGGCGGTGCGGGCGGTGAACTCGGTACGGGCGGCATGGCAACGAAAATCGCGGCGGCGGGGATCGCTACGGAGGCGGGCATCCCGATGGTAATCGCATCGGGAGAATCTCCCGAATGTCTTTACGATATCTTTTCGGGAGCGGATGTCGGCACCTATTTTGTCGGCAGAAAGGACGGCAAAAGTGACAACAGCTGAAATGCTTATTGCCGCCAAAAGCTGCTGCGGTGCGGTTTCGTCCGCAAGCGGAAAACAGAGAAACGATGCGCTCTATGCCATGGCGAAGCGTCTTATCGAATATAAAGAGGATATTTTGGCGGGAAATGCCGCCGATGTCGCCGCAGCGTCCGATCATCTGAACGCATCGATGATTGACAGGCTGACGCTGAACGAGAGCCGCATAAACGATATGGCAAAAGGAATAGTCGATGTGGCAAATCTTGACGATCCGGTCGGCAGGCTGCTGGAAAGCCGCACTCTGTACAACGGTCTTTATCTTGAAAAGCGTTCGGTACCTATCGGGCTTATCTCGATAATTTACGAGAGCCGACCGAATGTAACATCCGATGCCGCGGCGCTATGCATAAAATCGGGCAACTGCTGTCTGCTCCGTACAGGCAGGGATGCGATAAGATCTTCCTCGGCTGTCGTTTCGGCGCTGCGCGAGGGACTTGCCGATGTCGGTCTGCCGAAAGACAGCATATGTCTTGTAAGGGATACCGATCACAAATCGGCAAATGAGATAATGGCGGCGGTCGGTATTGTGGATCTGCTTATTCCGAGAGGCGGCGCATCGCTTATAAACAGCTGTGTGCAGAATGCGAAAGTGCCCGTTTTGCGTACCGGCACGGGAATCTGCCACATATATGTTGACAAAGACGCCGATTTTGAGAAGGCGCTGAACATTATCGAAAACGCGAAGGCACAGCGTCCGTCTGTCTGCAACGCCGCCGAGGTCTGTCTTGTTCACAGCGACATAGCGGCAAAATTTCTGCCGCTTCTGAAAGAAAGGCTGAACGACAAGCGCACGGCGCGCGGTCTAACACCGGTTGAGCTGAGGCTTGACGGCAGATGTACGAAGATAATAGACGGCAAACCCGCAGGAGAGCGTGATTTTGACACCGAATTTCTCGACTACATTCTTGCGGTCGGTATTGTCGACTCCGCAGAGGATGCGGTAGGGCATATAGCGGCTCACTCGACCGGACATTCGGAGGCAATCATCACCGAAAACGCCGAAACATCCGATTTCTTTGTAAATTCGGTTGACAGCGCGGCGGTCTATGTAAACGCGTCAACAAGATTCACCGACGGAGGTCAGTTCGGGCTCGGTTGCGAAATGGGAATTTCCACTCAAAAGCTCCATGCGAGAGGTCCTGTCGGGCTGAACGAACTTACATCATACAAGTATATTATCCGCGGAAACGGTCAAACAAGACAGTAATGCCGAACATATCGGCGGACGATATACGTTATCCCGAAAGGTTTGGTCATAAAATGAGCGAAAAATACATACTCGGCTTCATCGGAGTCGGCAACATGGGCGGTTCGCTTGCCCGCGCCGCCGCAAAAAACACAAATTCGATTATTCTGTCGGGCGGTCGGAGCGGCAGAGCCGCCGCTCTTTCAAGCGAACTTGCGGTTTCATTCGGAAGCAATGCCGACGCGGCAAAAAAAGCCGAATATATAATTTTGGGAGTCAAACCGCAGATTATTTTCGACGTGATTTCGGAAATATCCGACATTTTGAAAGAGAGGTCGGAAGCCGGCGATAATATCTGCATTGTCAGCATGGCGGCGGGAGTCGAAATCAAGTCGATAGAGGCGGCGCTCCCCGCAGAACTTCCGATTATACGCATCATGCCGAACACACCCGTATCAATCGGAAAAGGGGTTATACTTTATACGGCAAATTCGGCGGCGCAGTCTTTTACCGCAAAATTTCGGGAGCTTTTTTCAAAAGCGGGTGAATTTATTGAGATAAAAGAATCGCTTTTCAATGCGGGAACGGCTCTGTCCGGATGTTCTCCCGCATTTGTCGACATATTCGTTGACGCACTTGCCGACGGCGGAGTGCGTTGCGGACTCACGCGCGAGCTCGCGTTGAAACTTGCCGCCGCAACCGTTTCGGGAGCCGCGGAGCTGATTTCGACAAGCGGAAAGCATCCCGATGTGCTGCGCGATGAGGTATGTTCCCCCGGCGGAAGCACGATAGAAGGCGTATCGGTTCTTGAACGCGGAGGATTTCGCGCGACCGTTTCGGATGCGGTGTCCGCCGCCGAAAGAAAGAGCGCCGAACTCGGAAAAAAGAAATAAACATAATACAGCAGACGGATACGGAGCCCCTCCGTATCCGTCTGCTTTTCGAAAAAAAATTTACAAATTATTATGGTCAAACCGACTTTTCTATGATATAATAAGATGATATATTCTGTCGAATGAGGAGGCGTGAAATTGATTATTCTCGGTATCGATCCCGGAATCGCGATTGTCGGATACGGCATTATCGAATACAAAAATTCGCGTTTCCGCACGCTTGCATTCGGAGCAATACAGACGCCCGCCCACACGCCCGCGGAAAGCCGTCTTTTACAGATACACAAAGAGCTGTCGGAACTTATAGATTTATATCATCCCGATGCGATGGCGGTCGAGGAACTTTTTTTCAACACGAACGCGACCACCGGAATTATCGTTGCCGAAGCGAGAGGGGTTATTCTTCTCTGTGCCGCCGAAAAGAATGTCGCCGTTTACGAATACACGCCGCTTCAGGTTAAGCAGGCGGTTGTCGGATACGGAAAAGCCACAAAAGCTCAGGTAATTCTCATGGTAAAGACATTTCTTTCTCTTGCCGATCCGCCGAAGCTCGACGACACCTGCGATGCACTTGCAATCGCCATCTGTCATGCGCATACCGGCGGCAGCCGTCTTCGCGAATTCTACAATCTCCGCTGATTTATTCGGCGAAAAAGCAAAGGAGCATGAATATGTACTACTATATTTCGGGAACACTCGCACTGCTTGCTCTTTCAACCGCGGTCATTGATGCGGGAGGTGTCGGCTACAAGCTGACTATATCGTCAAACACATTCGGGAAACTGTCGGGCAAAGAAGGTTCATCCGCGAAACTGTACACCTATTTTTCGGTACGCGAGGACGCGATGGAGCTTTTCGGATTTGCCGATGAGGAAGAGAAAAAAGCGTTTGAGCTTCTCATTTCGGTATCGGGTGTCGGTCCGAAAGCGGCAATGGCAATTCTGTCGATAATGTCGCCCGAGCGGCTTTCGGCGGCTGTTCTTTCGGGAGATGCCAAATCGATTGCGAAAGCAAACGGCGTCGGCGCAAAAACAGCCGCGCGCGTTGTTCTCGAACTTAAAGATAAAATCGGAAAGGTTATCGACGCCGCCGAAGCGTCCGAATCCGACGGCGCAGGCGGTCAGTCGATCGGAGGCTCGAATTTCGACGATGCACTTGCCGCACTTACCGTGCTCGGCTACACGCGTGCCGAAGCGAACTATGCCCTGTCATCGATTGACAGAACGCTTGACACCGAGTCAATTATACGCGAAGCTCTGAAAAAGCTTATGAAGGCTTAAACGAAAGGTGCTCTCTGCAATGGCAAATGAAGATTTCGAACTTGACAACAGAATGATGAGTGCATCGCTTTCGGAGAGCGATGCCGACACGGAGCTTACTCTGCGTCCGCAAAAACTTGACGATTACATCGGACAGGCAAAAGCAAAAGAAAATCTCAAAATATATATAGAAGCCGCACGCATGCGCGGAGACATGCTTGACCATGTTCTGCTCTACGGCCCTCCCGGTCTCGGAAAAACCACGCTTTCGGGAATAATCGCGAACGAGATGAATGTAAACATCAGAATTACATCGGGTCCCGCAATCGAAAAAGCGGGTGATCTCGTTGCCCTGCTTACCAATCTTCAGGAAAACGACATTCTGTTCATCGATGAGATACACAGACTTCCGCGTATTGTCGAAGAAGTGCTCTACCCCGCAATGGAAGATTTCGAGATAGACATAATCATCGGAAAAGGTCCCGCGGCGCGTTCATTCCGCATGAAACTGCCGCATTTTACTCTTATCGGCGCAACCACACGCGCAGGTCAGCTGTCGACTCCGCTTCGCGACCGATTCGGCGTTGTATTAAAGCTTGAACTTTACACTCCAGATGAACTGACGCAGATAGTCACAAGATCGGCGAAAATTCTCGGATTTACGATAACGCCCGACGGTGCAAGACAGATCGCGCTCTGCTCACGCGGCACTCCGCGTATAGCAAACCGTCTGCTGAAACGTGTCCGCGATTTTGCGCAAGTCAAGGGCGAGGGCATAATCAACCGAGAAATCGCGGTTTACGCGCTTACATCGCTTGAAATTGACGAGCTCGGTCTTGACAATGTCGACCGCAGAATGCTTGAAACGATTATCAAAACATACAACGGCGGGCCTGTCGGTCTTGAAACGCTTGCGGCGACGGTCGGTGAAGAGTCGGTTACGATTGAGGATGTCTACGAGCCGTATCTTATGCAGATAGGATTTTTATCGCGCACCACTCGCGGCAGATGTGCCACAAGGCTTGCCTACGAGCATCTCGGGCTCGAATACCGTCCGTCGGCATCGGGCGTACAGTCGGACGACAGTCAGGTCGGCATATTCGACTGAAAATGGTGCAACTGACTAAAACAATACAATTTTAATCAAAGGAACTTAATTTCAAAATGTTTACAGCTGACAAATGGACCGATTATCGGCTTATCGACAGCAGCGACGGCAAAAGACTCGAAAGCTGGGGAAAATACATACTGATTCGTCCCGATCCGCAGGTCATATGGACCGACTGCGAGGCATCTCCGCTTTGGAAAAAGGCGGATGCGTCATATCTGCGTTCC